>DPSI01000288.1 GCA_003527165.1 Pseudomonas sp. | reverse complement strand
ACACTGTCCGCACTTTCCAGAAATCACGCGAGGCAGTCATCAAGCGGCAACAGGAAGAGTTGCTGGAACTCTCAACCCCGGTGGTCAAACTCTGGGACGGCGTACTGGCACTGCCGATGATCGGCACGCTCGACTCGCAACGCACCCAGGTGGTGATGGAGTCGCTGCTTCAGCGCATCGTCGACACGGGTTCGGAAATCGCCATCATCGACATCACTGGCGTGCCGACGGTCGATACTCTGGTGGCGCAGCATCTGCTCAAGACCGTGACGGCGATTCGCCTGATGGGTGCCGATTGCATCATCAGCGGCGTACGCCCCCAGATCGCGCAGACCATCGTGCATCTGGGCCTCGACCTACAGGGCATCGTCACCAAGGCATCCCTCGCCGACGCGCTAGCGCTTGCACTGCGCCGCTCCGGGTTGACTGTCAGCAAGGCGGTGTAATGGAACGCATCCCGATATTGCGAATGGGCGAGTTTCTGCTCGTCACCATTCAGGTCGATATGCATGACCAATTGGCAATGACGCTGCAGGACGACCTGGCCGAACGCATCAGCTCGACGTCCGCTCGAGCCGTGCTGATCGACATTTCTGCGCTGGACATGGTCGATTCTTTCATCGGTCGCATGATCAGTTCGATCTCTGGCCTTTCCAGCATCATGGACGCCGAGACCGTCGTCGTCGGCATGCAGCCGGCGGTGGCGATAACCCTGGTCGAGCTGGGCCTGACGCTCCAGGGCGTCAGCACGGCGCTGAACGTCGAGAAAGGAATGCAGCTGCTGCATAAGCGGATGGCCGATAAATGACCGTGCGCACCAGCGGCAGCATTCCGGTACGCATCGAGCAGGACGTGGTCGTGGCGCGGCAGGCGGTCCGTAAGCTGGCGCAGGATTGCGGCATGCGCTTGATCGATCAGACCAAGCTGGTCACCGCAGTCAGTGAGTTGGCCCGCAACACCGTGGTCTACGGCGGTGGTGGCGACATGGACTGGGACATCCTCGACGAGGGTCCCCGTTCTGGAATTCGTCTGACCTTTCGTGACGAAGGCCCTGGTATCGCCGACGTCAAGCTGGCCTTGACCGACGGTTGGACCTCCGGCAGCGGCCTTGGCCTGGGGCTGACGGGCGCCAAGCGGCTAGTGGACGAGTTCGAACTCGACAGTACCCTGGGCCTCGGAACTCGAATCAGCATCACCAAATGGTCATGAATGTTCACGGTTCTACGACCACAGTGTTGCCGATCGAAGATAGCAGCCAGGTAGGCCACGCGCGTCGCATCGCGCAAGGTATGGCCGCCCAGCTTGCATTCGATGAGACCGATGCCGCACGCGTGGCGCTCGTCGCTACCGAGCTGGCGACGAACCTGCTCAAGCACGCGCATCATGGCGCCCTTCACCTGCGTTCGATACCCGCGCAGACCGGAAGTGGCATCGAGCTGATCGCAGTGGATCGAGGGCCTGGGTTCAACCCTAGCGAATGCCTCGCAGATGGCTTCTCCACCGGCGGCACTCAGGGGAACGGGCTTGGCGCATTGATGCGTCAGACACAATTGTTTGACATCTATTCCGATAACAGAGGCTCGGTCCTACTGGCGCAGCTGTACCCTCGCCATGTTTCGGCATTGCCGCTTCGTTACGGCGTCAGCCAACATTCGCTGCACAACGATCCCGCCTGCGGCGACGCCTGGCATCTCGCCGTCGAAGGTCGAAAAATCAGTGCTCTGGTGATTGATGGCATCGGGCATGGCGAAGAAGCCGAGCGGGCTGGTCTCGCCGGTGCTGCAGTCTTTGCGACGGCGCCCTTTGCCGATCCGGCAACCAGCATGCTGGAGATGCACCATGCAATGACCGGCACTCGAGGCGGCGCAGCAGCCGTTTCCTTGTACGACGCCAACGCGGGCAATGTGCGCTTTGCCGGGATCGGCAACATCGGTGCCTGCCTGCTGAGCGCCGAAAAAAGCCGCGGCCTGGCCTCGCATCCCGGAATCGTTGGCTCTCAGTTTCGCAAGGCCAATGCGTTCGATTACCCGGCCGCCGCCCAACAACTATTGATCATGTACAGCGATGGTCTGCAGTCGCGCTGGGATATGCGCGACTACCCCGGCCTGGTACATCGTCACCCGGCGATTATTGCAACGCTGTTGCACCGCGATTTCTGTCGTGGCCGCGACGACGTGACCGTAATGGTGATTGCGCTGGAGGCAGTTCATGACTGATTCGACCCTACCTGAGCTCACCGAGCGGCTGCTCCGTGAGAACGAGTCACTGCGCGCCGAGCTCGAGGAAACCAACCAGGGCGTTCTTGCCTTGTATGCCGAGCTCGACACCCAGGCCGAGCAACTGCGCCAGGCGTCCGATCTGAAAAGCCGGTTTTTGTCGTACATGAGCCATGAGTTCCGCACGCCGCTGGGCTCGATTCGCAGCATCACCCGCCTTCTCAGCGACGAAATGGACGGCCCGCTCAGCGCCGAGCAGCACAAGCAGGTCCTGTTCATCAGCGGGGCTGCGGCCGAACTTAGCGATATGGTCGACGACCTGCTCGATCTGGCCAAGATCGAGGCGGGGAGAATTACCATTTCGCCCGCTTGGTTCGACATGCTGGATCTGTTCGCGGCGTTACGGGGGATGTTTCGTCCCATCGTCGATGCCATTGCCGTGGATTTGATTTTCGAAGAGCCGCAGGACATGCCGCGGCTGTATACCGATGACAAGAAGCTGGCCCAGATTCTGCGTAATTTCATCTCCAACGCACTCAAATTCACCCAGCAAGGTGAGGTCCGTGTTTCCGTGCGCCCAGAAGGAGAACGGGAGGTGCGCTTCGCCGTGACGGACACCGGAATCGGCATACCGGAGGATCTGCATGGCAACTTGTTCGAAGACTTCGTGCAGATCGACACACCTCTGCAGAAGCGTCTGCGCGGCACCGGGCTGGGGCTGTCGCTGTGCAAACGTTTCGCCGAACTGCTCGGCGGACGTGTCGGCGTGGAAAGCACGCCGGGCGTCGGCTCGACCTTTTTTGTGATCATTCCTCTCTCTATTTCCACGGAGCCGGTCGATGGAGCGTAAGTGCAAACTGCTGGTTGTCGATGACAACGCCGCGACGCGTTACGCGATACGCCGGGTATTGGAGCGGCACGGCTATGATGTCTTCGAAGCCGGCACAGGCAGCGAAGGCCAGACGCTCATCGCCGAGCAAGAAATCGATGCGCTGATTCTCGACGTGAACCTGCCGGACGCAAGCGGTTTCGATATCGTCCGGCAGTTGCGTGCCGATGATCGCACCCGGTTGCTGCCGGTGATTCACGTATCCGCCGCTTCGATCCAGACCGGCGACATCATCACCGGGCTGGATGCTGGGGCGGATGCCTACCTCATTCATCCGGTCGATCCGGACGTACTCCTCGCCACGCTGCGCACCCTGTTGCGCGTGCGCGACACCGAGCATGCGCTGCGTGAAAGCGAAGCACGCTTCCGGGAGATTTTCACCAGCGTAGCGGCGCCGATTGTCGTGATCGATGCGCAGCTGCAGATTCGTGAACGCAACCAGGCGTTCGAAATGCTGCTGGGTGACAGTCAGGACCCTTCGGCCCTGCTCGTCCGGCTTGCCGATAACCCGAAAGACAAGCTGCAGGAGCTTCGGCAGAGCCTAGCGAGCGGCGCTCGCTGGCAGGGCACGCTGAGCATGCATGTTGCGGGTCAGCTGCGAGAAACCAAATGGCAGGTTTCGCCCTACCGCGCCGTCGGTCTTGGCCTCGTGTTCGTCGAGGATGTCACCGAGCAACGCCAGCGCGAGCGCTCGCAGCTGCAGCAGCTGGACAGCGTAAGCAGCGAACTCGCACGCGAGGTGGCCGAACGCGTGCGCACCGAAGCGCAGCTGATGCAGGCGCAGAAGATGGACTCCCTGGGCAAGCTGACCGGCGGCATCGCCCATGATTTCAACAACCTGCTGGCGGTCATCGTCGGCAACCTTGAACTGCTGCGCAAGCGCCTGCCGGCCACCGAGCCGCGCATCGGCTCGCTGATCGATAATGCCCTACAGGGCGCCCAGCGCGGCGCCAGTCTCACCCAGCGCATGCTGGCCTTCGCCCGCAAACAGGAACTGCGGCCCGAATCGGTGCCGCTGCCGGACCTGGTAATGAACATGAGCCAGCTGCTGCAACGCTCGGTCGGCTCGTATATTCACATCGAAACGCGTTTCCCGCTCGGGCTGCCACCGGCCTACGTGGACGCCAACCAGCTCGAACTGGTGCTCATCAACTTGGTGGTCAACGCGCGCGACGCCATGCCCAGCGGCGGCACCATTTGCATCAAGGGCGAGCTGCGCACGCTCAACCAAGGCCCCGGACAACCCGTGCGAGAATACGTGGCGCTCGCCGTTCGCGACGATGGCAATGGCATGAGTCCTGAGACCTTGGCGCGCGCCACCGAACCCTTTTTCACCACCAAGGGGACCGGCAAGGGCACCGGGCTCGGCCTGTCCATGGCCCAGGGCCTGGCCGAGCAGTCCGGCGGGCGCCTGATCCTGGAAAGCAGCCTCGGGCAAGGCACCACCATCGAGTTGTGGCTGCCGTTGGGCACCCCCGAGCCGGCCGTCGCGGAGCCGCCGAGGGAGGCAGCCGAGCCGAGCGAGGCGGGTCCGACCCCGGGCGTCACGCCGCTGCGCATTCTGGTGGTCGACGACGACCCGCTGGTGCTCACCAACACCGTGGCGCTGCTCGAGGACGTCGGCCATCAGGTCACCTCGGCAGCCGACGGCCAGGCTGCGCTGGCCGTGCTGCGCGGCGGCAACGCCTTCGACATCCTGGTGACCGACCAGATGATGCCCGGCCTGACCGGCACCCAGCTGGCCGACATGGTCGCCAATGAGCGCCCCGAATTGCCGGTGCTGCTGGTCAGCGGCTTTGCCGAACTGCCCGAGGGCAGCGGCCGGCTGCAGATCCTCGCCAAACCCTTCACCCAGGCCTCGCTGATGCAGGCGATCGGCGAAACGATTGGCCGGCCCGGCGTCGGGGTCGTCGTGCCGCTGCGCCCGCGACGCTGAGTCGAGACGGACCGACCGTTGCGCGGATAGCCGCGGTATCGAGGCCCCATTGCGGAACATCGATGAGCAATCGGCGGTCCCCAAACGCATGCGAAGGTAGTCCTGCCGATCCAGCCCTCTGAACGGACCCTCGCCGTTCCCGAGCTTCGCGTAACGGGGCAACCGGATCCCTCCCTCTCTCACACGCGAGACAGGTTTCATGGTCAAACAGGCGGAAACAAAAACGACAAGGCGCCGTGTTATACCCGCTGGGCTGATTGCGCCGGCCGGCGCCTATGTGGCCGTCCTGATCGCACTCGGCGCACTGGTCAATCGCTGGCAAGGCACGGCTCCCATCGCGGGCGTCGGGCCACCCGTCATGGTGCCGCTGGTGGCCATCGGCATCCTGCTGGCGGCTCTCGCCCTGCTGCTGGTCCGTCCGCCACGCGGCACCGTCGCACGGGGCCTGGGCTATCTTGCCGCGGCGGGCGCCGTGGTGGTGGGGCTCTTCACTCTCGGCGAGTACCTGGCTGGCTGGGGCGACACGCTCGAGGCAGGCCACTGGCTGAGGCTACGGCCGGGCCCAGCCAGCGGTCTGGGCCTGCTGTTCGCCGGCGCCGCCCTGATCGCGCTCGGCACCCGCCGTGAGTGGGCGCGGCGCTGGGTCGCCGCCGGCGCGGCGGCCACCCTGGTGGTTGCCTTTGCCGGCCTGGTCGGCCACGCCTACGGCGCCAGCGCGCTCTACGGACTCAACCACTGGGGCGGCACCGCCGTGTCGACCGGTATCGCGCTCAGCGCGCTGGCGCTGGGAATGCTCTTCGTCGATCCTTCGCGCGGCAGCGCCGGGCTGTTCGTCAGCGACAGCGCGTCCGGGTACCTGATGCGCCGGCTGATTCCTGCAGCCTTCGCCGCGCCGCTGCTGCTTGGATGGCTGCTGGTGGCCGCACAGGCGTCCGGGCGCATCGACATCGAGTTCGGTACGGCGCTGCTGGTCGTGTTGCTCATCGTCCTGTTGGTCGGGCTGATCGTCCACCAGGCCACCGTGCTGCACGCCACGGAAGCCGAGCGCGAGCAACTGTTGGCCAGCGAACGGCAGGCCCGCGAACGGATCAGCGACATCCTCGAAAGCATCCACGACGCCTTCGCTGCAGTGGACCGGGACTGGCGCTTCACCTACATCAACCGTGAAGCCGAACGCCTGCTCAGGCGACGGCGCGGCGATCTGCTCGGGCGCAATCTGTGGGAGGAATTCCCCGATGCGGTCGGCGCGGTATTCGATCACGAGTATCACCGGGCCATGGAGACGAAGCAGGCGGTGCAGTTCGAGGAGTACTACGCACCGCTGCAGTTCTGGGTCGACGTGCGCGCCTTCCCGACCGCCGACGGCCTGTCCATCTACTTGCGCGACGTCACCGAGCGCAAGCTGACGGAGGAGCAGATCCGTCAGAGCGAAGCGCTCAATCGCCTGCTGGTGGAGATGATCCCGCAGCACATCTGGGCCACCAATCCGGACGGCTACCACACTTATTTCAGCCGTCGCTGGTACGAGTACACCGGTACCCATCTGGAGCAGACGCAGGGGCAGGGCTGGCTCGAATACCTGCACCCCGAGGACTGGAAGCGCACCGCGGCCCGCTGGCATCACTCCCTGCGCACCGGCGAGCCCTACGCCATCGAGTACCGTTTCCGCGGCCTCGACGGGCAGTACCGCTGGTTCCTCGGCCAGGCCATGGCGCAGCGCAACGAGGCCGGCCAGATCATCCGCTGGATCGGCACGCTGACCGACATCTCCGAGCGCAAGGCGCTGGAGGAGGAACGCGAGCGGCTGCTGGTACGCGAGCAAGAGGCGCGCGCCGAGGCCGAGCGCCGGCGCACCGAGCTGGAACGCGTAACCGAAAGCCGAATCCGCCTTATGCGCGGCTTCAGCCACGACATGCGCAACCCCCTGAGCGCCGCCGACGGCCACGCC
Organism: Pseudomonas sp.; assembly: GCA_003527165.1. Lineage (GTDB taxonomy): Bacteria > Pseudomonadota > Gammaproteobacteria > Pseudomonadales > Pseudomonadaceae > Stutzerimonas. Next base: position 2,367 of record DPSI01000288.1, on the reverse strand, counting down.
TGGCTGCTGGAAAGCGGGCGTATTGGCGCGCTGACTTCCAGGCAGTCCGATAGCGTGCAGGGCATTCGTCGGGCGATCCGCACCGCCGTGCGCCTGATCGACGATCTGCTGGAGCTGGCCCGGGCGGAATCCGGGCAACTGAACATCCAGCGCGCAGTGACGGACGTGGGTCAGGCAGCCGAAGAGGTGGCGCAGGATTTCCATGCGCAGGCCACGTCGGCCGGGCTGAGCCTGGAAGTGCTGGCGCCGCACGGTCTGCTGGCGGACACCGATCCGGCGCGTTTACGCCAGATCCTTGCCAACCTGCTGTCCAACAGCGTGAAGTACGCGCCGGGCAGCCAGGTGACGCTCGACGCGCGTCTGCTGCATGTCGGTGGCCCGCGGCCCGGCACCTGGGTCGGGGTCAGCGTGAGCGATACCGGGCCGGGCATCCCCGCGGACAAGCAGGAATTGATCTTTCAGGAGTACACCCGGCTGGAGCCGGAAGCCCAGCAAGGTGCCGGTATCGGCCTCGCCATCAGCCGCCGGATCGCTCAACTGATGGGCGGCGACCTCACCGTCGAAAGCGAAGTCGGGCACGGCGCCCGCTTCACCCTCTGGCTGCCGCCACCGGCCGCGGAACGGGCGCTGGCCGCCCACTAGCCTTCGGCCCGGTGAGCGTGGTCGACTTTTGCGGCAGCCGGCGTGCGGACGGTCAAGGCCCCGGTCAGCATGCCATGGGGGCACTGCCAGTTCTTTCTCCTCGACCCGGACGGCAACCGCCTGAGATTCGCTCCGCTCATTGAGCGTGGTCGCTCCGCCCACCACCGCCTGCCGGATTTCGCCCATGGCATGAACGGCGCGATTGAGCATCGCCCGCTGGGCGTGGTCTGCCTTAGACCGCAACCCACCAGGAGCACCCGCATGAGTAAGGTCTACACCGTCGCCGTTCTGGTCGGCAGCCTGCGTAAGGCGTCCATCAACCGCAAACTGGCCCTCGCCCTGGCCGACCTGGCACCCGAATCGCTGAAGCTCGAGATCGTCGAGGTCGGCGACCTGCCGCTCTACGACGAGGACATAGACGGCCCCTCGGCGCCGACCCAGTACCTGCGCTTCCGCGACCAGCTCAAGGCCGCCGACGCGCTGCTGTTCGTCAGCCCCGAATACAACCGCTCGATTCCCGCACCGCTGAAGAACGCCATCGACGTCGGCTCTCGCCCCTATGGCCAGAGCGCCTTCAGCGGTAAGCCCGGCGCGGTGATCACCGCTTCACCCGGCGCCATGGGCGGCTTCGGTTCCAACCATCACATCCGCCAGTGCATGGTCTTCCTCGACGTCCCGCTGATGCAGCAGCCGGAAGCCTACCTCGGTGGTGCCGCGACCCTGTTCGATGAAAAGGGCAAACCCAGCGAAGGCGTGCGCCCGTTCCTGCAGAAATTCATCGACACCTACGCCGGTTGGGTCGAACGCCACGCGGGCGGCCGCTGAGGGCAGGGCATTCACCGGCCTGCGCATATCCAGTACGAGCCGGACGGAGCTCCGCTTCGGCCACTTTGCCCGTCGTGCCGGCGCGGGCATTCGGATCGCCGCGCCGCGCGCCAGGAGCCGATGAGTGCCCGAAACCCGCGCATCGAAACCTGTCGCGTCGACCAGAGCCTGCACTATGCCCTTCGCCTTCGGCTCATCGCGACGGAAATGGTCAGGCGCGACGGATTGCCGGCTGGCTGCCCCCTGCCGGGAAGCCCGATTGACTTGGGACCCTTTTGAGTTTGCATGGCCTGTTCTCGGCGCCTCGCCAATTCAGACGAACCCGCAGCATTCGTTACACTTCGATTCCCGACCGTCCGTCAGCGAGCGATGCATGAACGAAAGCGCGCCACCCGTCACTCCTTCGTCGCTGCCTGCGGTATTGGCCGGCCCGTTGTTGCGCAGGCTGCAAGCCGACCGCGTGGTGATCTGGCTGGTTGGCAGCGAGCCTCTGACGTTGGGGCTGGCGTTGTATCCCGACGGCGAGGCGCCGCGCAGAATGACCTTGCAGGATGAGACGTGCCGGATGCTGCGTATTGGTACGTCGGCCTGGCTGCATCTGATCGATGTACGCCTGCACTCGCCGCTGCCCCTGGATCGGCTGATCGAATACGACTTGCTGGTTTCCCGCGACGGCGTCGAACAAGGGATCGCCGACTGGGCGCCGCACTTGATTCATCAGGGGGCTGGTCGCCCAGCCTGCATGGTGCGATCACGTTACGACGACCTCCTTCATGGCTCCTGTCGGAAGCCGCATCACGCTGCAGCGGACGGGCTGGTGGCGGTCGATACGCTTGTTGCCCAGGCCCGCAGCGCCCCCGAACGATGACCCGCGGCGCTGTTGATGACGGGCGACCAGAT
>DPSI01000118.1:2741-3580 GCA_003527165.1 Pseudomonas sp. | reverse complement strand
CAACACCAGCCCCGCCTGCCCCGCCGGACCGAGCAATGCCCAGTCGGACCAGGCCGGCAGCCATAACGCCAAGAGCACATTGCCGGTGAGCAGGAGGATCAAGCCCAGGTACGTCAGCAACAGATTACGCAGGCTCATGCCGGCCTCCCGAGCAGATATAGGGCGGGATACAGCAGAATCCAGATGACATCGACCAGATGCCAGTAGAGGCCGACCATCTCCAGGGTGATGGCGCGCTCGGGCAGCTTCATATGACCGAAATGGATGCGTACCACCATGCCCAGCGCCAACACCACGGCGATCGAAACGTGCACGGCATGCAGCGCCGTGGAGTACAGGTAGATCGCCATGTACAGCCGCGACCCCGGATTTTTCAGCGTCGACTCGTTGGGCGAGCCCGGCAGCAGCCCTTCACGGTATTCCCAGGCGTACTCGAAGCCCTTGAGACCGAGAAACCCCAGCCCTAGCAATGCCGCAAGCATCAGCCAGAGCTGCACATGCCGGTGATACTCCTGACGCGAGGCCCTGACCACCAGGCTCATGCACAGGCTGGCCGTTAGCAGTAGCGCGCTGTTGAAACCGGCCAGCACGAAATGCAGATGATGCACCGCCTCGGCGACAGCTTGCGGGTAATGCAGGCGGTAATAGCTGATCACCAGGAACAACGCGCCGAACATCATGATTTCCGTGGCCAGAAACAGCCACATCCCGAGATAGGTCGCCTCGCGCTGCTGCGAGGCGGTGCTGAAATGTTCGGCGAGGTATTGCTTACGAACGTCCATGAGTCGCCTCGGGTGGATACTCGTAGGCTTCGAAATCGACGATCGGCGTCTCGACGA
>DPSI01000118.1:1732-2533 GCA_003527165.1 Pseudomonas sp. | reverse complement strand
ACGATCGGCGTCTCGACGAAGTTGTGTGTCGGCGGTGGCGACGAGGTTCGCCATTCGAGCCCCGCCGCTTCCCAGGGATCGTCATCGGCGATCGGCCCGTAGCGCAGCGACCAGAGCAGGTAAAAGAACGGCAGAATATAGGCCACCGCGAGGATCGCCGCGCCCGCTGAGGACAGCACGTGCAGAAACTGAAAATCCTCACCGTAGCTGTGGTAGCGCCGCGGCATGCCCAGGTAGCCGAGCAGGAACTGCGGGAAGAACGTCAGATTGAAGCCGAGGAAGATCATCACCGCCGCGATCTTGCCCCACAGCTGCGAGTACATCCGCCCGGTCATCTTCGGCCACCAGAAATGCAGTGCGCCGAAGAATCCCGCGACAGCCGCGCCGACCATGATGTAGTGGAAATGCGCGACCACGAAATAGGTGTCGTGCACATGCACGTCCGCCGCCAGCAGCGCCAGGAACAGGCCCGTCACGCCGCCCACCACGAACAGGCCGATGAAGGTCACCGCGTAGAGGAACGGCGCGTTGACGGTCAGGTTGCTTTTGTAGAGTGTTGCGGTCCAGTTATAGACCTTGATCGCCGAAGGGATCGCGACCAGGAAGCTGAGCAGCGAAAACACCATGCTCGCGTACATCGACTGACCGGCGACGAACATGTGATGTCCCCAGACCATAAAGCCGATCACCGCGATGGCCAGGCTCGAATAGGCGACGAACTCGTAGCCGAAGATGCGCTTGTGGGCGGCAGCGGTGACCAGTTCGCTCATCACGCCCATGGCCGGCAGGATCATGATGTAC
>DPSI01000118.1:0-1523 GCA_003527165.1 Pseudomonas sp. | reverse complement strand
CGGCAGGATCATGATGTACACGGCCGGGTGGCTGTAGAACCAGAACAGGTGCTGAAACAGCAGCGGATCGCCGCCCAGCGCCGGGTCGAATACGCCGATATGGAACAGGTGCTCGGCGGCGACCAGTATCAGCGTGCTCGCCAGCACCGGCGTCGCCAGCACCAGGATCACCGAGGTGGCGTACAGCGACCAGCAGAATAGCGGCATGCGGAACCAGGTCATCCCCGGTGCACGCAGGGTGTGGATGGTCACGATGATGTTCAGCCCGGTCAGAATCGAAGAAAAGCCGGTGATGAACACGCCGAGGATCACCGCGACCACATGGCCGTTGCTGAACATGGTCGACAGCGGCGTATAGAACGTCCAGCCGGTGTCCACACCACCGGCCAGCAGCGCGAAGATGGTGAATGCTCCACCGCCGACCAGCAGGTACCAGCTGAACAGGTTCAGCTTGGGAAAGGCCATGTCCTTGGCGCCGATCATGATCGGGATAAGGAAGTTGCCGAACACCGCCGGGATCGAAGGGATCAGGAAGAACCAGACCATCACTACGCCATGCAGGGTGAAGGCGCGGTTGTAACCATCGGCGGTCAGCAGGTCGCCATCCGGGGTGATCAGCTCGATGCGAATGGCACTGGCGGCCAGCCCACCGAGGAAAAAGAACACGGTAACGGCAATCAGGTACATGATCCCGATGCGTTTGTGGTCGGTGGTCATGAACCAGGTGCGCAGGCCATGCTCGTCGGCCAGGTAACTGGGGCGCTGGTTCGCGGCGGGGTTCTTCTGGCTCAACGGGAGTGACTCCTGTGGCGAGGCAAGCCGGTTTCAGGGTTGGTCATTTCAGGGTTGGTCAGAATCATCCTGCCCTCCTTCACCGGCGTGCCCGAGGGACTTGATATAAGCGGTCAGGCGCAGCACCGCTTCCTCATCCAGCACGTTGCCGAAGCTGGGCATGATGGGCTCGAAGCCGGCCACCACCTGCTTGTTCGGCAACAGAATGCTATCGCGGATATAGCCATCGTCGGCCAGCACCGATTCGCCGTTCTGCAAGGCGACCCGACGCCCGTAGAGGCCGGCCAGATTGGGCGCGTGGGCAACGTTCGCGGCGCCATGGCAACCGCTGCAGCCGAACTGGCGGAACAGTGCCCCGCCCTGATCGGCCAGGCTTTCCGATGTGCCGACCTGTTCCAGCCAGGCTGCGTACTCTTGGGCCGGCTGAATCACCAGATCCGCCAGCATCCGTGAATGGTCGGTGCCGCAATATTCCGCGCAATAGGCCTGGAAACGGCCGGTCTTGCTGGCCCTGAACCAGAGTTGGGTATAGCGCCCGGGCAGCAGGTCCTGCTTCACCCGCAGGGCCGGGAAATACAAGCTGTGGATGACGTCCTGGGAAATCATGTTGAGCTTGATCGGCTGGTCGACCGGCACATGCAGCGTATTGATCTCTCGCTGACCGCCGGGGTGCTGGAATTTCCACATCCACTGCTTGGCGACCACCTGGATTTCCATGGCATCTGGTGGCG
>DPSI01000554.1:1062-4221 GCA_003527165.1 Pseudomonas sp. | reverse complement strand
ACTGGCAGCCGCGATTCGAGCTGGCTACCTGATCATGGCTGGGGCCGACAGGCCGAGTTGCCGAAGATCAAGCCAGGCAACGGCGGCGCCTCCTTTGCCGCCTGGGAGCAAAAGGTCGAAGCCGCTCCAAAACTATCGGATTGGCCGCCGCCCGATTTGCTCAAGCTTCCCGAGGCCCTTCCGCCCGGCTTCTACAGGGTGCCGCGCAGCATGTCCGGCGAGCAGGTGCTTGCTAGGCTGTTCGCCGACGCGCCGCACAAACATCTGGTCAATCGCATCAAGGCGCTAAATCCAACCTTTGCGAAAGGCTTCAAAGCCGGGGAAATGTTTGTCCTCGGCAACTTGATCAATCCAGCCGCGTGCTCACGTGAAGAAGCTGACCTGATGGCCGCTGCCGCCGAGGTGCGCGCGGCTCTGGAGTCATTGAGCGAGAGCGAAGCCAATTTCATGGCTGACCATCAAGCCGAAATCGCTTTGATGGTGGGCGGCGCAAGCGGGTCGCTGGGGCTCGGCACCGACGTGCTTGGGAACGGCTTGAAGCAAATCGAGAACACGCTGCGCGATCTCGAGTACCTTCATCAGCGCGAGTTCGCAGCGCACGGTCATCTGCGCAGCCAGCAATTCTTCACGTCCCGCCAACAGCTGTACCGCCAGCTCGACAATCAGCTGAAGGCGACCTTTCTCGGCAAGCAACTGGGACTGGGCAACTACCCAACCCTGCGCCAGGACCTCGGTATATCCACCCGTAGCTTGGTGCACCATTGGAGCAAGGGCGGCGCGCCAGGCCAGATACCCGGATACGCGACCCACATGAATGAAATTGCCAAGGCGGCGAAGTACCTCAAGAACGGCAGCTATATAGGTATTGCCCTAGGCGGTACGGCCTCTGTCTTGAAAGTTCATGAGGTCTGTCAGGCTGGCGAAACCCAGGCGTGTCAGAAGATTCGGTTTACCGAGACGGGGAGTTTTGCTGGAGCGCTGGGTGGTGGATCTGTCGGCGTCTGGATTGGAAGCGCCGCCGCGCCGGCCATCTGTGCAGCAATCGGCATGGGCTCTGCAGGTATCGGCGGGATGATTTGTGGCTTGGTTGTGGTTGGCGGCGCTTCGGCTGCTGGTGGATCAATTGGGGGTGATGGTGGGGAGTGGATGGGAGAGTTTCTATATGAGCAAACTAAACCATGACTGACTTTTGGAATTCGTGGTGGGCATTCGCTTTTATGCTGACACCCTTCGTTATTGGGTTATCTGGCGTAGCGATTGGTGTCTACATCGCCTGTAGTCGCCACTTCAACATCATGCTGTCAGCTCTTCCAAACAGTGCGTGGGCCAAGCAGCAGCACATCTTGGGAACAAGGAACTTTACTTCCCGCTTCTATCTGGTCGGGTCGCTAAGCGGAGCCTTACTTCTTTCGGATTTCAATGTTCGAAAAGGGGTGCTTGATGCCAATGACGTTAGCAACTTCCCCCCTCCGCTGCGCCGCCTTATGACCCTATCGACCAAGCTGGCATGTGTCGGCATGGCATGGCTGTGTCTTGCGGTTGGCCTGCTAAAGCTCACTGGAAATTGATGACGGGAGCCGGCCATCCGGGCGATAACCAAAAGGAACCCGCCCAATAGGGCGGAATCAAGGCAAGGCGCCTTCGCTAATGAAGACAGCCATCGAACCCACACAAGGAGCTTTACCAATATGGATATCAAGCGTTTCGAAAAAACCCGTCTTTCATATGAAACGTTGCCCTTTTACCGAAAGCGCTGGTTCGTCTTGCTCACACTACTACTTTGCCTACCAGTCACTATCCTTATCGCGCTGTCTGGAGATGTTTACGCCAAAAAGGACGGTACCGTTTATAAATTCAAAGACGGCGCCCTTCTCCACCTAGTCTTTATGGCCATGGTCTTTTTAATCGTCGGACTTTTTCTAGCAGCTAAGCGCTGATCCATGCTTACCTTTATATCGCACGTTGTGCCACTTTATTAATCTGATTGGTATTCGTAGGGTTTGCGGGCTCGACGTTGCCGGTATCAGCCCGTCACCTCACACAACCCACCCGGCACCTTCATCACCCACTCTCTCACCGCCTGCACTGCCGGGTCATCCTTCCGACTCTCCGGATAAACGAGATGAAACGGCTTGCCCTCCATCTCCGGGCCAAACGGCTGCACCAGCCGCCCTGCCTTCAGTTCATCCTCGATCAGCTGCCGGCTCATCAAGGCGACGCCTTGTGCGCCCAGCGCGGCTGAGATGGCGTGGGTTTCGTCGGAGAAGGCCAGCCCGGCGCTGACGTCCAGCCCCGGCACGTTGGCGAGCTTCTGCCATGACGCCCAGTGAATCGGCGCGGAAAGGGCGCCCTGGGCGCGGAAGTGGATCAGGGGATGGTTGGGCAGGTCGGCGATGTTGCGCAGGCCAAGGTGCGGGCTGCAGATGGGAACGAAGGTGTTATCGAACAGCTTCTCGGCTACCAGCCCCGGCCAACGGCCGTCGCCGTATCGGATGGCGACATCGGCCGTGACGCCATCCAGCGCGACGGGCTCGTGGGAGGTGTGGAAGCGCAGATCAATGTCTGGATGCGAATCGCGCAACATGCACACCCAAGGCACCAGCCAACGGACCGCTATCGCCGGTGTGGTGCTGAGGGTGATCGCCTGACGGCATGGTCCCGTGCTGAGGCGTTCGACCGTTGTGGCGATGGTGTCGAACGCGGTTTCCAGCACCTGTTGCAGCTCACGCCCCTGTTCAGTCAGCTCCAGCTTTCGCGGCTTTCGCAGAAACAGCGAGACGCCGAGCGATTCTTCCAGCAGCCGAATCTGGTGGCTGATTGCCGTAGCGGTGACGGACAACTCCTCTGCGGCCTGCTTCGCGCTCTCATGCCGGGCAGCGGCTTCGAAGGCCCGCAATGCGGACAGCGAGGGTAACCGGCGATACGCCATAACTGAGTTTTCCTCATCTGTAGCTAGAAATATTGATCGTTTGTCGCCCATAGAGCCTAGCCCTAGCCTGGGTCTACCGCGAATGACAGATGAATTCAGTCACAGAGGAGACCCGCCATGACGCACCTTCTACACCTCGACGCCAGCGCCCGCCCCGGCCTTGCCGGCAAGGACGAACACGGTTCCCACAGCCGCAACCTCACGCAGCGTTTCGTCAGCCAGTGGCTGGC
>DPSI01000554.1:0-915 GCA_003527165.1 Pseudomonas sp. | reverse complement strand
GTGGCTGGCCCGCCGCGCTCAGGACAGCATTACCTATCGGGATATCGGCCAGAACCCGCCCTCCTTCCTCGACCATGACTGGATCGCCTCAGCCTTCACGCCGCCAGAACGTCAGGAGCCCTGGATGAAGGACGCGCTGGCCGAAAGCGACCTACTGGTCGATGAGTTGGTGGCAGCCGATGTGCTGGTCATCGGGACGCCGCTTTACAACTTCGGCATGCCCGCGGCGCTCAAGGCATGGATCGATCAGGTGGTGCGCCTGGGCCGGACGGTTGGGATCGACGAAACCAAACACCCCGATCCCTACATTCCAATGCTGGGAGACCGGCCAAGGCATGCGGTCATTCTCACTGCCAGGGGCGGCATAGGTTTCGGTCCCGGCGGGGAAATGGCTCATATGAATCACTTGGAGCCGAACTTGGTAACGGCGCTTAACTTCATCGGGATTACCCGCATTCATCAGATCGCGATTGAAGGTCAGGAAACGGGTGGCGATGTGTTGGCGGCCTCGGTGGCTCAGGCGTTACGTCAGGTTGATGTCTTGGTGGCTGAGCTTCAGGCAGCGCTTGATGCCAAGCCCCTCGTCACCGAACACGCTTCTCGTGCAGCTCCGGCACACGCTTCGTGAACAAGCGCTGATCGGCCGCCGCCATGAACAGATAGACTGCGGCCGATTCAGCAATACAGGGAGATTTTCATGGGAAGGGACAATCTTAAAGACGCGGCCTACCCGCTCGATCAGGGCTGGGAATTGGACACCGGGTGGAAGGCGGACAGCTCCGGCAGCCGCGACTTCAGTTGGATGCCTGATCGTGGCTGGGGCCGTCAGGCCGAGTTGCCGAAGACCAAGCCAGGTAACGGCGGCGCCTCATTTGCGGCCTGGGAAGAGAATGTCGAAAGCACTCCTGAGTTTTC
>DPSI01000529.1 GCA_003527165.1 Pseudomonas sp. | reverse complement strand
CTACGGCGCGGTGGCAGTCGGTCAGGGAGGTATTCGGCGCAATGGCAACAAAAAAGCCCAACCCTTCGGCGAGCAGGACAGCTTCCAGATTCACACCTTGATCATCAAAGGCATGGGCCAGGATGCGGCCGTAATGATCGCTGGATTGCTGGCCGAGGCGCAGACCTATGCGCCCGTCACTGGCGTTCACCAGTGTCTGCAACTGCCGCTTTGCCGCCTCGGCGAAAGGCTGGGCGCTGCGTCCTTTGCGCCCCGTTTCGGGGGCGTTCAGCCCGATGAGGCGCACATTGCGCCCATCAACCAGGCGCAACGTATCGCCATCGATGACCGTCGCCACCCTCGCAGGCGACAGCGGTCCCTCTATGGGGCAAAGTGCCTGCGCCTGCAGAGTGAAGAGAACGGAAACGAAAAAGGCGCCCACCAGGGACGCCTTTTTCAGATGCTCGGCAGTCCTCACGGGACTCCCGTCGCGGCGACAGCTTACTTGGCGCCGAACACACCGAAACGCTGCTTGAAGCGGTCGATACGGCCGCCGGTATCCAGCACCTTCTGCTTGCCGGTGTAGAACGGATGGCACTCAGAGCAAACGTCGATGCTCAGGTTCTTGGCCAGCGTAGAGCGAGTCTTGATGACGTTGCCGCAGCTGCAAGTGGCTTCGATTTCAACGTAGTTAGGATGGATATCGGCTTTCATGGAAAAATCCTCTAGGAATTGTGCCGCCACCCGACCCTATGTCGAGTACCGCACGGAAGGGCGCGAATAATACCAGAGCCCGATGGCGATGCAAGGGCAGCTGATCGCCGGCAGAAGACCGAACCCGCTTGCGCCGCACCCGTGCCGCCGATGGTCGCAGGCCGACCCTCCGAACGTAGCCAGGCCTGCTGCAGCGTCGGATCGTTTAACATCAGCGCTCGTCGCCAAGGACTTCCGTGTGCCCCGACCCATACTTCGCCTCGCCCTGCCTTCACCGCTGCGCAGGCTCTTCGATTACCTGCCGCCAGCCGGCATTCCCTACGCTGCGCTGCAACCAGGCATGCGGCTGCGCGTGCCGTTCGGCCGGCGAGAAATCGTCGGCGTGCTGGTGGAGCGGGCCGAACACAGCGAGGTGCCGGAAAGCAAACTCAAACCCGCATTGGAACTGCTCGACACCACCCCGCCCCTGCCACCAGCACTGTTCAAGCTGTGCCTGTGGACCGCCCACTATTACCAGCACAGCCTCGGCGATACCCTTAGCTGGGCGTTGCCGGTCCTGCTGCGTCAGGGTGAGCCCGCCGAGGCAAGGCAGGAACGCTTCTGGCATGCGGCCAACGGCGCGCGACCGGAAGACCCCCGACTGAGCCGAGCGCCACGCCAGCGAGAAGCGCTGACGACCATCGCTCAGCATCCGCACGGGGTGGCTCATTCATTACTGACCCAGCTGCAATTGAGTAAGGACAGCCTCGACCTGTTACTGCAAAAAGGCCTGTTGCGCATCGAGACCCGGCGCAGCCACCAGGCTCAGCGACACCAGGGCAGCTGGCTACTACAACCGGAACTGCCACTGAATCAGGAACAACGTGCCGCCTTTGAAGCCATTCGTGCAGGCCTGGACGGCTTCCAGACCTTTCTGCTAGCCGGCGTTACCGGTAGCGGCAAGACCGAAGTCTATCTGCAGCTGATCCATCAAGTACTCGAAGCCGGCAAGCAAGCATTGGTGCTGATTCCGGAAATCAACCTCGGGCCGCAAACCCTGGCGCGCTTCGAGAAACGCTTCAATGCTCGCATCGCCCTGCTGCACTCCAACGTCAACGACCGCGAGCGGCTGGACGCCTGGCTGGCGGCGCGAGACGGCGAGGCGGATATTATCATCGGCACCCGTTCGGCGCTGTTCACCCCGATGAAAAACCCGGGGCTGATCATTCTCGACGAGGAGCATGACGCTTCTTATAAGCAGCAGGAAGGCCTGCGCTACCATGCCCGGGATCTAGCGGTGGTCAGGGCGCGGCAGGAGAACCTGCCGATTCTGCTCGGATCGGCAACGCCCTCTCTGGAAAGCCTGCACAATGCCCACAGCGGCCGCTACGCGCTGCTAAAACTGACCCAACGTGCCGGCGGCGCCAAGGCTCCACGGTTCCTGCGCCTGGATGTGAAAAGCCGCCCGCTGGATTCGGGAATTTCCGGCCCGCTGCAGCAGGCCATGGCGCAGACACTCACCGCCGGGCAACAGGTGCTGGTGTTCCTGAACCGTCGAGGCTTCGCCCCTTCGCTGCTATGTCACGATTGCGGCTGGCTCAGCCAATGCCCGCGCTGCGACGCCCGGATGACCCTGCATCAGCGCCACAACGAGCTGCGCTGCCACCACTGCGGCCATGCCGAGCGTCCACCTCGCAGCTGCCCGGACTGCAACAAGCTCGATCTGCGCCCTGTAGGAGCCGGCACCGAGCGCGCGGAAGAACGGCTGGGCATTATCTTTCCAGACTATCCGGTGCTGCGCATCGACCGCGACAGCACCTCACGCAAGGGCTCGATGGAGCAGTTGCTGACCACCATCAACCGCGGCGAACCGTGCTTACTGGTGGGCACTCAGATGCTCGCCAAGGGTCACCATTTCCCCCGGGTCACTCTGGTGGCGATTCTCGATGCAGACGGAGGGCTGTTTTCGGCAGACTTCCGCGCCAGCGAGCGAATGGCCCAGCTGATCGTCCAGGTGGCCGGCCGTGCAGGGCGCGCCGAAGAATCTGGCAAGGTGATCATCCAGACCCACCTGGCCGACCATCCACTGCTGGTACAACTGACCGAGCAGGGTTACTTCGCCTTTGCCGACCAGGCGTTGAGCGAGCGCCGCGCCGCCGGCCTGCCACCTTTCAGCCATCTTGCGCTGTTACGTGCCGAAGCGACAAAACCCGGCCAGGCGGAAGACTTCCTCGACCAGGCCTGCAGCCAGGCCGAACACCTTATAGGACAACTCGGCCTTAGCGGCGTCGAGCTGCTGGGCCCGGTACCCGCGCCGATTGAACGCCGTGCGGGGCGCTTCCGTGCGCAGCTGTTGCTACAGGGCAACGCCCGGGCACCTCTGCACAAGCTGATGAGCGCATGGCTGCCACTGATCGAAGCGCTGCCGGGCAGCCGTACGGTACGCTGGTCGCTGGATGTCGATCCGATCGACCTGTTCTGACGACAGCCGAATCCAGCCACAACCTGCAACTAAGCGCCTTAAGCCTTGAAGGTTCGGCCCCCGGGCACCGATAATGCCCAGTTTTCGACCAAAGCCTTCGGGCCGACCGAGCAAACGATGAAAGACAGCATTCGCCACCTGATCCAGCAAGCCCTGACCGAGAACAACGAGCTGGAGGCGGCCGCGGCCAATCTGCGCGCCGTCCGGGCCTCGCTGTCCGAAGCCCGCTCGGGCCGGTTCCCGACCACCACGACCTCGGCCGCCTACAACCGCAGCCGGGCCTCGACCGACACCGTGCCCACCGCCGGCGGCGCCAAGCTGCCGGAGGTCGACACCTATGACGTCGGCCTGGACGTGGCCTATGAGATCGACCTGTTCGGCCGGGTGGAGTCGTCCATCCGCGCCGCGCGGGGCGACGTGGCCGCCGCCGCCGCCGCCCTGGAGGTCGTGCGGGTGACGGTCGCGGCCGAAACGGCCCGGGCCTACGCCGACACCTGCTCGGCCAACGCCCAGATCGCCGTGGCCGAACGGACCATCGACCTGCAGGCCAAAACGGTCGACCTGACCCAGCACCTGCTGGACGGGGGCGCCGGCAACGGCCTGGACGTCGCCCGCGCCCGCGCCGCCCTGGAACAGACCCGCGCCAGCCTGCCGCCCCTGCGGGCGTCGCGCGGCGGCGCCTTGTTCCGCCTGGCCACCCTGACCGGCCGCACCCCGGCCGAGGCCAGCGAGGCGGCTCGCGCCTGCCAGTCCCCGCCGCAGCTGTCGCAGCCGATTCCGGTCGGCGA
>DPSI01000467.1:3568-4028 GCA_003527165.1 Pseudomonas sp. | reverse complement strand
GGCACTATGGCAACCGCCTGCTGGGCAAGCTCAAGGGCCAGCGCGAGTTGACCGTGGATGACGCCGTACTGCGCCTGCTCGCCCTGCGCCAACGACAGCTGCTGGCCGCCCTCGCCGCCCGCGGGCATGCCGCGGTGGACGCCATCCGCCTCGATACGCCGGACGACAAGACGTGGCGCGAGGGCAAGCTACCCGAAGCGTTGCACCGTTGCCGCGCGCACCCGCAATGGTCATCACTCAGTCCCGATGCCCGGCTGCAGGGCGCCGAGCGTCAGGCGGCGCTCGACGTCCTGCAAGCAGAACTGCGCCAGCGCTGAACTCCTGCGGTAACAGCCGTCAGTCGCGCTTGTTGGCGACCTCTTCCGCCATTCGCGTCAGGCCCAGGTGGCGCACGTCGGTGCCGTTCACCAGGTAGATGACCATTTCGGCGATGTTGCGCGCGTGGTCGCCGATCCGCTCC
>DPSI01000467.1:0-3368 GCA_003527165.1 Pseudomonas sp. | reverse complement strand
GTGGTCGCCGATCCGCTCCAGCGAGCGCAGCACCCAGATCACGCTGAGTACGCGGGAGATCGAGCGCGGGTCTTCCATCATGTAGGTGACCAGCTCACGCAGCGCCGTCTTGTATTCGCGGTCGACGGTCTTGTCGTACTGCGCCACCGACAACGCCAGTTCGGCGTCGAAGCGGGCGAAGGCATCCAGCGACTCCTGCACCATCCGGCGCACCTGGTCGCCGATATGGCGGACCTCGACATAGCCGCGCGGCGACTCGCCGTCTTCGCACAGCTCAATGGCGCGACGGGCGATCTTGGTCGCTTCGTCGCCGATTCGCTCGAGGTCGATCACCGACTTGGAGATGCTGATGATCAGGCGCAGGTCGGAGGCCGCCGGCTGACGCCGCGCGAGGATGCGAATGCATTCCTCGTCGATGTCGCGTTCCATGTGGTTGATCTGGTCGTCCACGTCACGCACCTGCTGTGCCAGCCCGGAATCGGCCTCGATCAGCGCGGTGACCGCATCGTTGACCTGCTTCTCCACCAGGCCGCCCATGGCCAGAAGGTGGCTGCGCACCTCTTCCAGCTCGGCGTTGAACTGCTGGGAAATATGTTGGGTGTGGCTGTCTTTGTTGATCATCTTTGTTCGCTCCGCGAAAGCAGGAAGCTCGAAGCCGAAAGCTCGAAGCCTGACTGTCTGAATCGTTCTTCCAGCTTTAAGCTTCTAGCCTCAAGCTGGCGCGCCGACGCGCTTAGCCATAACGCCCCGTTATGTAATCTTCGGTCTGCTTCTTGTCCGGATTGGTGAACAGGGTATCGGTATCGCCGTACTCGATCAGCTTGCCCATATACATGAACGCGGTGTAGTCGGACACCCGCGCAGCCTGCTGCATGTTGTGGGTGACGATGACGATGGTGTACTTGGCCTTTAGCTCGTAGATCAGCTCCTCGACCTTCAGTGAGGAGATCGGGTCGAGGGCCGAGCTGGGTTCATCGAGCAGCAGCACTTCGGGCTGTACGGCGATCGTGCGGGCGATGACCAGACGCTGCTGCTGACCGCCGGAGAGGCCGAGCGCCGACTCGTGCAGGCGATCCTTGACCTCGTCCCACAGGGCCGCGCCCTTGAGTGCCCATTCGACCGTCTCGTCGAGCACGCGCTTCTGTTTGATGCCCTGGATGCGCAGGCCGTAGACCACGTTCTCGTAGATGCTCTTGGGAAACGGGTTGGGCTTCTGGAACACCATACCGACGCGACGGCGCAGGTCGGCAACGTCTTCGCCCTTGCGGTAGATGTTATTGCCGTCGAGGTTGATTGCGCCTTCGATGCGGCAGCCGTCGACCAGGTCGTTCATCCGGTTGAAACAGCGCAGCAGGGTTGACTTGCCGCAACCGGACGGGCCGATGAAGGCGGTCACACGCTGGCGCGGAATGCTCATGCTGACGTTGTACAGCGCCTGCTTCTCGCCGTAGTAAAGGCTCAGGTCGGGCACTTCGATGGCCACGGATTCGTTGGCCAGGCTCAGCGCGCGCTTGTCACGACCCAGCGCGGATATATCGATGGAATGGGTATTCGTTTGCATGGTGCTCACTCCGAGACGAGCTTGAAGCTGGAAGCCTGTAGCTGGAAGTCGAAAGCGTTCTTGCTTCCAGCTTCAAGCTTCCAGCTAACGATTAGTGATCCAGCGCTTTGTATTTTTCGCGCAGATGATTACGAATGATGACCGCACTGAGATTCAGCGTCGCGATCACCAGTACCAGCAGCAGTGCGGTTGCATAGACCAGCGGTCGCGCGGCCTCGACGTTGGGGCTCTGGAAGCCGACATCGTAGATATGAAAACCCAGGTGCATGATCTTCTGATCGAGGTGCAGGTAGGGGTAGTTACCATTGAGCGGCAGGCTCGGTGCGAGCTTCACCACACCCACCAGCATCAGCGGGGCGACCTCGCCGGCCGCACGCGCCACGGCGAGGATCAGACCGGTCATCATCGCCGGGCTGGCCATCGGCAGCACCACCTTCCACAGTGTTTCCGACTTCGTCGCACCCAGGGCCAGCGAGCCTTCGCGAAGAATCCGCGGGATGCGCGCCAGACCTTCCTCGGTGGCGACAATCACCACCGGCAGGGTCAGAATCGCCAGAGTCAACGACGCCCATATCAGGCCCGGCGTACCGAATACCGGGGCCGGTGCCGCTTCGGGATAGAAGATGCGGTCGAGCGAGCCACCCAGCACATAGACGAAGAAGCCCAGGCCGAACACGCCGTAGACAATCGAGGGCACGCCCGCGAGGTTGTTCACCGCGATCCGGATGATCCGCGTCAGCACGCCCTGCTTGGCGTATTCGCGCAGGTAGACCGCGGCGATCACGCCGAACGGGGTGACGATCACGGCCATGATGATGGTCATCAGCACGGTGCCGAAGATCGCTGGGAAGATGCCGCCCTCGGTGTTCGCCTCGCGCGGCTCGTCGCTGACGAACTCCCAGACCTTGGCGAAGTAGAAGCCCAGCTTGTCGACCATCGACATGGCGTTAGGGCGGTACGCTCGCACGATCTTGCCGAGCGTGATTTCCTTTTCCTGGCCGTCCATGGTGCGCATGGTGATGCTGTCGCGATTGAAGCCCTGGTAGAGCGCCGACAGTTCGCTTTCGAGGGTCCGATACTCGGCGTCCCACTGCGCACGCTCGGCATCCAGGTCGGCCTGGGCCGCTGCGTCGAGCCGGTCGTCGAGTTCCAGCTTGCGGGTCTTCAGGCGCAGGCGCTCCAGCCCGTGATTGATGCGACCGATATCGACCTTCTCCAGCCGGGCGATCTGTGCGTGCAAATCATCGATACGATCGATTCGCCGCTGCAGCTCGGCCCAGGCGGCATCGCCTTCGGCGACCAGTTGCCCGCTCTCCTTGATGTTCAGCAGCTCGCCATAGAAATTGCCCCACTCGCGGCGCTCAAGGGCAACCAGGTCAGCCGGCTTGCGCGGATTGCTCAGCCACTCGCCGACGATCCAGGAGAAGTCCGCGCCATACACTTCACGGTTGCCGACCTTGAGCAGCTCGCGGGTCATGAACTCGCCACCCTCGACATCCACCGGCAGCCCACTGGCCGCCAGGCGTGCACGCGGCACCTCTTCGGCCTGTACCACCTCACCGGCCATTACCCGCGGCTCGGCGCCGGGGATCTGGTAATCGGCGACGATCACATCATCCGGCCAGAAGTGTTCCAGGCCACGCACGGCGATCACCGCCAGCAGGCCGAGGGTCATGATCACGGCGATGGAAACGGCGCCGGCGTTCATCCAGACCCAGGGGGTGCCGCTCTTGATCCAGGTTTTCAGCGAATCCTTTTTCACGGATCGATACCTTTGTCGAAATCTTGTCGCAGCCGTCACCGGCTG
>DPSI01000024.1:1948-2516 GCA_003527165.1 Pseudomonas sp. | reverse complement strand
CCGACGGCATCGATCTCGTCAATGAAGATGATGCAAGGCGCGTGCTTCTTGGCTTGCTCGAACATGTCGCGCACACGACTGGCGCCAACACCAACGAACATTTCGACGAAATCCGAACCGGAGATGGTAAAGAAGGGAACCTTGGCCTCACCCGCAACCGCCTTGGCCAGCAACGTCTTACCAGTACCCGGCGAACCCACCATCAGCACACCGCGCGGGATGCGGCCACCGAGGCGCTGAAACTTGCCTGGATCGCGAAGGAATTCGACCAGCTCGGTCACTTCTTCCTTGGCCTCATCACAACCGGCGACATCAGCGAAGGTAGTCTTGACCTGATCTTCGGAGAGCAGGCGAGCCTTGCTTTTGCCGAAACTCATCGGTCCGCCCTTGCCTCCCGCACCGCCCTGCATCTGGCGCATGAAGAACATGAACACGGCAATGATGACCAGAATCGGAAAACTGGCGACCAGCAACTGCGTCCAGATGCTCTGCTGTTCGGGCTGCTTGCCCTCGATCACTACGTCGTTATTGATCAGGTCGCCGATCAGGCCGTTATCCTGAATCGCCG
>DPSI01000024.1:0-1795 GCA_003527165.1 Pseudomonas sp. | reverse complement strand
GTTATCCTGAATCGCCGGACGGATCGTTTTGAAATTTTCACCATCACTGCGCTTGCCAGTAATGACGTAACCGTCAACGGTCACGCGCTCTACTCGACCCTCTTTCACCTGTTCGATGAAATCCGAATAGTTGAGCGTCTGCGGCTCGGTCGGGCTGGAAAAGTTGTTCATCACCGTCACCAGGACAGCGGCAATGATCAACCACAGAATCAGGTTTTTTGCCATGTCGTTCAATTCACTACCCTCTAGAGCAGGCGTATTGTCGGGAGCCTGCATGACGGCCGATGTTCGCTCTCTGCCTAACTTACTACACAACGTTGCTGAACGGGCAGCTTGGTCTGTAACCCCATATGAAGATGCTAGCCCGTAATCCCGTCAGTTGGCGCTCGCAGGGATCTATTTTTTTGTCGCTCACCGCTAGGACCGCGGCCCGTTCGCCTCGTCGCCATCACCACGGTAACCGCGTGCCAGCAGATACTGTTCGCGCGAACGGTCCCGTGACGACAAAGGCTTGCGCATCTGCACTTTGTCGAAATTCTGTCGTACATCTTTCAGGTAGGCATCGAATCCTTCTCCCTGAAAGACCTTGATCAGGAAATCGCCACCCGGACGCAGAACCCGCATTGCCAGATCCAGCGCCAGCTCGCAGAGAAACATCGCTCGCGCCTGGTCAGCTACCTTTACCCCACTCATATTGGGGGCCATATCTGAAATCACAAGGTCGACCTGCGTATCGCCGATGGCCTGAAGAATCTCGGCGAACACCTCATCCTCGGTAAAGTCCCCAAGAACGAAGGTCACGTCGGCGATGCTGTCCATCGGCAGGATGTCGGAGGCTATCAGACGCCCGCGATCTCCTATGACGCGACTGGTCACCTGAGACCAGCCGCCTGGCGCAGCACCGAGATCGACCACGGTCATGCCTGGTCGCAGGATGCGATCCTTATCCTGGATTTCGAGCAGTTTGTAGCTTGCCCGGGATCGATAGCCATCGCGCTGCGCCATCTTTACGTAAGGGTCATCGAAATGTTCTTTCAGCCAACGCGGGCTGGTCTTGGAGCGTGCCAAGCTGATACCTCATCTGTGCGGCTCAGGGCGTGTCAGTTACACTAGCCGCCGTTTTCAAGAGTTCTGACGCAAGGGTCGAATTATGCCGCTCACTAACGAGCAGAAGAAACAGTACAAATCCATCGGCCATCATCTGAAGCCGGTTTTGATCGTCTCCGAGAACGGTCTGACCGAAGGTGTGCAGGCCGAATTGGAGCGCGCACTGAACGATCACGAACTGATCAAGGTACAACTGCGAATCACCGAGCGCGACGATCGGCGTGCGGTGGTGGAGGAGCTTTGTAACATTGGCGACTGCGAACTGGTCCAATCCATCGGTAAGATGGCGCTGATTTATCGGAAAAATCCGAAAGTTAACAAGCAGCTTTCGAACGCGCATCGCTTTCAGGGTTGAGCCACAGCCCATGGTATTTCCGCTATCGCTCCCGCCCGGGAGCGACCTGCAGCACCAGGATCAGTCCACACAACCCCATCACCAGGTAGCTGAACACCAGCCAATAGGGTGATTCGACGACACCGTCCCGCACCACGAAATAGCTCGCGGCAAGCAACAGCACCGATAACAACAGCTGCCCGCGCAGATCTCGCCATAGGCTGCTAAAGCCGCTGAACTGGATTAACACGACAGCCTGCAACAGTGCGCAGAACGCGGCAAAGCCCACCAGCAAAGGCCTCAGACTACCGGCGATCTCTTCGATCAGCAGCGGCGCCAAGCCAATTTTCGCCA
>DPSI01000187.1 GCA_003527165.1 Pseudomonas sp. | reverse complement strand
CCACACAATGACCGAACCAGCAGCGCTGCGGCCGCCGCCGATGTAGTTGTGACCATGAATATCGGGCATGGGTATCTCCTTGACCTGTGAATCAGGGCCTCCGCGCAGGCAGAGGTGGGCCGATGGCCCGCGAATGAAGCACAACCCGCCGATCCTCCACGAATCGCGGGCTGTTGCGAGACCGGCAAAAAACGCGCCGACCCGGTTTCAGAGCTGCTTTACACCACCCGGCGCAATGGCCGCGCGATGAACACCGATACCGTTGCGCAGCGGCTCACCGAACGCTTCCAGGCTGACTTCGAACCGATCGCCCGGCTGCGCCTTGATGCCATCGGCGAACGACAGCGTCGCAGTACCGAAGAAGTGTACGTGCACATCGCCTGGGCGGAGAAACTGAGCATATTTAAAATGGTGGTACTCGAGGTTCTCCAGGCTGTGGCACATGTTTTCTTCGCCGGATAGAAATTCCTTTTCCCACAGCACCTGATCGCCACGGTGTATGCGACTGGTACCTGCCAGATGCGCCGGCAGCTCGCCAACCCGCAGCTCGGGGCCGAACGAACAGAATCTGAGCTTGGAGTGGGCCAGATACAGGTAGTTCTTGCGTTCGGTCACATGGTCGGAGAATTCATTGCCCAGGGCGAAACCCAACCGGTATGGCTGGCCATCATCACCGATAACATAAAGACCGGTTAGCTCAGGCTCTTCACCAAAGTCCTCGGCAAAATCAGGTGCCGGGAAATCCGCTCCGGGACGAACCACGATGCTGCCATCGCCCTTGTAGAACCACTCCGGCTGCGCCCCGACGCTTCCCGATTGCGGCTTTCCGCCCTGCATCCCCCAACGGAACATCTGCATCGTGTCGGTGAGTTTTTCCTCGGTCTGTTCGACCTGCTGGTGCATTTTGTCCCGGGTCGAAGCACTTCCCAGGTGAGTCAGGCCAGTACCGCTGACCAGGCAGTGCGCGGGATCCTCATGATCCAGCGGTGGCAGCACTCGGCCGGCGTCCAGCAGTTGGCGATATGACGGGCCGGCATCGCAGCCTTGGGCATTGATGTGCGCTGCCAGGCTCTTACCGCTACGGATCGCAGCCAGCGCCAGCTCACGAGTGCTGCTCACGCCTCGCACCACGTCAACACGTTCGCCGCCGACAATGCCGACCTGGCGCAGGCCCTGTTCGTTCTCGAATTGTATCAACCGCATCAGGTTTCCTCTTCTTGTAAGGGGCCCGCAACCGCAGGCATCTGCTGCGACCACTTTAAAAAGCACCGTGGGTGGTGCCTAATGAAAGCTTCTGATTGAGTGATAACTTCCAGTCATCCCCCATGATCGCCGCCCTACCCTCTATCGTTTCTCGCCTGCGCCTCAAACAGCTGCGCCTCCTCATCGCGCTCGACGAACAGGGTTCGCTACACCGTGCTGCCGAACAGGTATCCATCAGCCAACCCGGCGCCACCAAGGCGCTGCATGAAATCGAAACGACTTTTGCCGCCGAACTGTTCATCCGCAGCAGCCAGGGATTGCAGCCCAACGATCTAGGCCGTTGCGTGATTCGGTATGCGCGGCTGATCCACAGTGATCTGGCGCATCTGCGCGAAGAAATGGTAGGCATCCTTCAGGGGCATGGCGGGCGCCTGTCAGTGGGCGTGATCATGGGTGCCGTCCCTTTGCTGATGCGTGGGCTGAGCCGGCTGCGACGCAAGCAGCCGGAGCTATCGGTGGAGATCGTCGAGGACACGAGCGCCCGCCTGCTCGGCCTGATCGATGAGGGCCGGCTGGATCTGGCGATCTGCCGGAGCAGCGTCAGCCGGCGTCCGGACGCTTACGACTGCCTGACCTTGCATGAGGAGCAGTTGGCGGTCGTCGCGCATCCGAACCACCCGATGGCCGACGCGTCGGCGTTGGCCTTGGATGATCTGAACGGTTATCGCTGGGTGATCTATCCAGCGAACATGCCGATGCGCCAGCTGCTGGAACGAGAATTCAGCGAAGCGAGCCTCGAATTCCCCCGCTACCCACTCGAGACCGCGTCCACCTTCACCACGCTCAGCCTGCTGCAGGAAGACCCGGAACTGGTCGCAGTGATGCCGCTGTCGGTAGCCCGATTCAGCGAACGCTTCGGCATGATCCGCCGATTACCCCTCGAACTGCGCTCGCGCAGCGAACCCTATGGCGTCATCGCCCGACGCGGGAGCAGCTTGTCCCCGGCTGCGCGGCTACTGCTCGAAGAACTGCAGAGCGAGAGCAGTTCGGCTTTAGCAGCCGAACGATGAACCGGCTAGAGCAAGCCACGCGCCCCTAGATTTTTGAGCAGCGCCAGCACGCCGAACTCCCATGGCGGCACCGCATCGCTGTGATTGACCCGATTGTGCAGAGCGCCCAGTTGCGCGCTGCGTATGCTGACTCGGTCGCCCAGCTTGTGGGTGAAGCCGGAACCCGCTGTATCACGGTCCTCGGTGGGCGCGAACAGCGTGCCAAGGAAGAGCAGGAAACCATCAGGATATTGGTGATTGCGGTTGATCGCCTGGGCCACCAGGTCCAGCGGATCACGGCTGATCTGATCCATCGAGCTGCTGCCGTTGAGTATGTAGCCGTCCTCCCCCTCCACGTGCAGATCCACCACACAGCGACGCACGTCATCGATGCCGAAGCTTTCGTCGAACAACCGAATGAAGGGACCGATGGCGCACGAGGCGTTGTTGTCCTTCGCTTTGCTCAGCAATAGCGCACTGCGACCTTCGAAGTCGCGCAAATTCACGTCGTTACCCAATGTGGCCCCGACCGCCACACCACGACTGTTGACCGCCAGCACAACCTCCGGCTCAGGGTTGTTCCACGCAGAGCCGGGGTGAATCCCGATCTGCGCGCCAGTTCCAACAGCAGCCAGCACTGGCGCCTTGGTGAATATTTCCGCATCCGGACCAATGCCCACCTCCAGGTATTGGGACCACAGGCCCTGTTCGATCAACATGCTTTTGAGCCGCATCGCCGCATCGGATCCCGGCTGGATGCGCGACAAATCAGCCCCCAGCACCTGGCGAACCTGCCCTCGGACCGCCTCTGCCTTCGCTGGGTCGCCAGCAGCCTGCTCCTCGATTACGCGCTCGATCATGCTCGCGGCGAATGTGACCCCGGCTGCCTTGATCACCTGCAGATCGGCCGGCGCCAGCAAGTACGGCCGGGTCGGATCGGGATCGTCGCTACTGTTGTCCAGAAGCGCTTCGATGCTGGCGATCCGCGGTGCGTCGAGTTGGCGCAAACGCTGCAGCAGCTCGGGCTGCTCGAACAGGCCACTCAGGGTCGGAGCCAGCCGGGACAAGTCATAGACGCCATCCTCGCACAGCAACACAGGTGCCGGTCCGGCAACCTCACCGGGCAGCCAGATGCGTCCGACAAGAGTGCCCTGCACCCCA
>DPSI01000374.1:1935-6251 GCA_003527165.1 Pseudomonas sp. | reverse complement strand
ACGGGCCGCGGTCGAGATAGCCGCTGATGGCATTGATGCCGGTACGCTGGCTGGCCGACATGTAAGGCGCCAGTTGCGGCGTGCCTGTCTGCCAGGTGTAAGTGTGCATTTGCCCCCAGCGCCAGGCATTGCGATCAGCGCCCTGGGCGGCTTCCATGCGGTTGATCGACGCCACGAGGGAACGTGCCAGAATCGCAGGTTTGTCTTCCCGTCGGGGTGTGCTCAGGTCATCCCAGAACGGACTGTCATCGCGGCCAAGCAGGTGGTCCGCCTGCGCCGAATAGGAGGCGTTTGCGGTTTCCACCAGCGCTTTCCAAGCGGCGCTGTTGTCCGGCCCCAACTCGTCGAGGAAAGTCTGGCGCGCCGATTCCATCAGAAAGGCCTCGTACAACGCGGCATCAGCGGAGTCTGCGGTGAGCTTGCCGTCGAAGCTTAAAAGCCTCGAAAGCGCCTCGCGCGCCCGGCCCCGTTCAGGTTCGGCGAGCGCATCGATGGCGGTCTTCAGTGGCTCCGCCATTCCCGGCGCCTGGAGCATGGCCTGCAGCTTGGCGGCGAAGGCCGTCGTCTGGTCGTATTGCATCGCGATCACGCTGCGGCTGTCATGCTTGCCCTGAGCCAACAGTTCGGCAATACGCTCGGCGCGCTCGGGGTAATACCAGGAGTTGGACAGCTGCATGCCGTAGCCCTTGGGCACGGTGCGCTGATTGGCCGTCGCCAGCCAGCCTTGCGACGGATCCTGATCATAGGGGTGGAGCATGGGATCGGCGAATCCATCCCAGTCGTAACGCCCCGCCCAGCCCGGCGACGGCATCAGGCCCAGGCCTTCGCGACGATTCGGATAGCGTCCGGTCACTTGCCAGCCGGTGCCCTGCTCGTCGGCAAATACGATATTGAGCGCGGCGGCACGGATTTCGCGAGTCGCCTCGAACGCCTGATCCACCGATTGCGCACGGGTCAGGTCGAAAAACGCATCCAGCGACTGATCGCCTTCGAACTGCGTCGTTTTGAGCGCAAGCCCATAGCCGCTGCTCAGCTGCAGCGGCTGCAAGGGGTGCTTGCGCTCGCCCAACACGCTGTTCAGCAACGGGCCATTGCGGGTCTCGTACACCGTTTCGCGGATGGGCCGTTCGCCTTTGATGAAGAAGGTCTCATGGCGCTCGCGAGCCGGCACCCAGTTGCCATCAGCGAGATACAGCAGACGCCCACCTTCACGGCGCACTTGCTCCAGAAACAGGTCCTGGGTATCGCCCATGACCATGGTCATGCCCCAGCCCAGCTTGCCGTTGAAGCCCGCAACCACAGCAGGAACGCCTGCGATCGTCACCCCGGCGGCCTGGAATTTCGGTGAGCGGATCTGCACGAAATTCCAGTACGAGGGCATCGACAGCGGCAGGTGCGTGTCGTTGGCCATCAGCGGCTTGCCGCTGCGGGTGTTGCTGCCCGATATTGCCCAGTTGTTGGAGGCGGCAACGCCCAGCATGTTCAGTGAAGCGACCTGGGAGGCCGCGCTGTCGAGCGCGGCAAGCCCTGGTATCTCACCGCTCAGCTTCAGGCCTTTGAGTTTGTCGGCTTCCTCGAAGGGCAGCGGCTCGTCGGGATAGGTCGGCAGCAGCCAGGCGAGCTTGTCGCTGCCAACTTTCTGCGCCATGACCAGCGACGCAATCTCTTCCTGAAGATTGACCGCCAGGCCGAAGTTCAACAGGCAGAACACCAGTACCGAGTCTTCGGCCTTCCAATACTCGGGCATATAACCGGCAGCGGCGAGATCCATCGGTAACTTGTCACGATGGCGGAACAGGTAGGCATTCACACCTCGAGCATAGACTTCGAAAAAACGCTTCATCCGCGGCGAGCTTTCGCGATACAGCACGGCAGCGCTTTGCCGAAGATTCGCGGCGCGCATGAAGCGGTCAATCTCCAGCACACCCGGTCCAGCCATCTCCGCCAAGCGCCCCTCGGCCATGAGCCGCAAGCTGACCATCTGGCTCAGACGATCGGTGGCATGCACGTAACCCAGCCCGAACAGCGCATCGTGAAACGTCACCGTCTCGATCAATGGCATTCCCAAACTATTGCGTCGAATGCTCACGCTTTTGTCCAGGCCAGCAATCGCCTGGACGCCTTCTGCGGGCGGCAGACTGTCGCTGTAGCGGCTGTCCAGATAGGCCTGACAACCACCTAACCCACCGCCCGCCAACGCAGCGCCGAGGACCAGACGAACCAGAACGAACGGCAGACGCAGAGACATCGACAGCTCCATAGAAGCAGGCACTACGGAACAGAAGGATAGATGGAGCGAAGGGTTACGCGTCGCGCTCAAGCCGCTTCGCGATTGTTTGGCAGAACTTCGTCGAGAAGCCAGCGGGCGGAGCGGCGTGCCTCGGCCTTGTGCTGCAGCTCGAGTGCACTGAAATTGGCTTCGTGACGGCGGCGCTCGGTTTTGTCCAGCGCCTTCCAGGCGGCATGGGTCGGCACCTGCTCGGTTGCTTCGAAGAGCAACTGGAAGACCTGGCAGCGTGGATCCTGGCCAAGGTCCGAGTCGTAGTTATCCAGCAGGACCTTGATCCGGATCGCGCCCTCGATCAGCGGTACCTGCTCGCCGAGCAGGCTGCCGGCGAGTACACGCAGGTCCGCCGCAAGCGCTGCATGCTGCTGCGCCTGCATGTCGGCAAGTTGCTGCTCTCTGCGCCAGACCCTGCGCCATAGATGCAAAGCGTAGCCGGCCAATGCGGCGATCAGCAGCAGGCCGGCAATCAGCAGCGCTATGGCAAGGGGCGTCATGAGCGGATCAGGCTCCGTGGCACTTCTTGAATTTCTTTTGACTGCCGCACGGGCAAGGATCGTTGCGGCCGATATCCTTCAGCGGATTACGAACCGGGTCATGGCTATGGTTGCAGTGCGGGCCGTGGACGTGATCATGATGCGCATGGTCGTGATCGTGGTTGCAATCGGGACCGTGCACGTGAGCTTCATGGTTCATCGGTGTTGCTACTCCGGGATAAAGTTGCCGGGTATTATCTCGCCATTGGTGGCGATGTGCACGCGCCGACCGAGCAGCAGACCCGTTTTCAATTCACCTTCCAGACGATAGGCAATGGGCCGGTCCGGCTTTTCCAGCAATCGCACGATGTATTTCATGTGCCGCCAGAGATTGGTGTGGATCGGCACCTCGTAATAATCGAAGCCATGACCGGGCACAGTTGCCCAGCCACTGGACTCGCCGCTAGCCAGTTCGATGTCGTTGAGGTGAACGGTGTAAATGAGGCCGCGCACCGGCAGGCTCTGCTCATTGGGATTATCGATGCGGAAGCGCAGCATGAACTGCTGTTCGAGGAGTCTCGCCTTGATGATTTCGACATCGGTGAGCTGAACACGGGGATCCTGGAAATCACTGCTGAACCAGGTCGAACAACCCGAGAGGCCGGACAGTAGACCCAGCAAAACCACTGCTATCGATATTCTTCTTATAGGTGCGTGGCAAAGCATTCCAGTACTCCAAAGGACGGCCAAGTGTAGCAAGCGGCGGATTGGCTGCAATGGGTTGTTTGGTGAAATTAGCAGCTCTCTGCCATGTCTTTGCCACCACTCCCTTGCAGCCTGCAAAAACCGCGGCGCACCTGTCGCCGTAGCGGTTTCCCCGCGCTGATCCAGCCGCTAGCCTCGCAGCCCTGCGGTCAACCGGCAAGCGCGCGCGCCAATACCGCGCGCATCTTGACGATCCCCTCAGCCAGCGCCGCCTCGATTTCCGCCATGGTAATGACTCCGGTGGTTTTGCCGGCGCCCGGATTGACCACTAGCGCCAGGCATGCGTACGGCAGCTCAAGCTCGCGGGCGAGGACCGCCTCCGGCATGCCCGTCATGCCGACGATATCGCAGCCATCGCGCTCCATTCTGGCGATCTCGGCAACCGTCTCCAATCGCGGCCCCTGGGTGCAGCCATAAACGCCATGACTGCTGAACAGATAGCCTTCGGCCGCCAGACCGCCTATCAAACGTTGACGCAGCGGCTCGTCGTAGGGGTAGCTGAAGTCGACATGAGTGACATGCTCGATGTCGCCCTCAAAGAAGGTGTGCTCGCGACCGTAGGTGTAATCGATAAGCTGATGCGGTACGCACAGGTGGCCTGCACCCATTGCCGAATGGATGCCGCCGACCGCGTTCACCGCAATGATCGCCTGTGCGCCAGCGTTCTTCAGCGCCCACAGATTGGCGCGATAGTTCACCTGGTGCGGGGGAATGCGGTGCGGATGGCCGTGACGGGCCAGAAACAGCACCTCTCGGCCGGCATATTTCCCGCGCAGAATGTCTGCCGATGG
>DPSI01000374.1:0-1869 GCA_003527165.1 Pseudomonas sp. | reverse complement strand
GGCCGTAGGGCGTTTCCATGGGTACCGCTTCATGCAGGGTGAGCCCGGGCAGCTCGGTGAGGCCGGTGCCGCCGATAATGGCGTGGACAGTCATCTTTGTTTCCTTGGTCAAACGATCAGTTCGGCTGCTTTAAGCGTGGCGATGGATGCGCGCCAACGCGGATCCTGTTTGTATTCCAGCGAGCCCGGCGCGCGGTTGCGCATCTTCGCCAGTGCCGGTGATGGCTGCGCACCGAGACGCTGCAGCGCCGACAGCGCCAACTCGGCAGCCCCTCGGTCGTTACACACCAGCCCCATGTCGCAGCCCGCCGTCAACGCCGCCTCGATACGGCTCGCGGCATCACCAGCGACATGCGCGCCAGCCATCGACAGATCGTCGCTGAAGATCACGCCGCTGAAGCCCAGCTCCTTGCGCAGGATGTCCTGCAGCCAGCGCCGGGAAAAGCCGGCCGGTTTGTCGTCCACCTGCGGATAGATCACATGCGCAGGCATCACCGCATCAAGCTCGCCCACCAGCCGTTGGAACGGGATCAGGTCACGCTGGCGAAGCGACTCCAGGTCGCGCTCGTCGACCGGAATCGCCACGTGGGAATCCGCCTCGGCCCAGCCATGGCCGGGAAAATGCTTGCCGGTGGCCGCCATTCCGGCGCTGTGCATGCCCTTGATGAAGGCCCCGGCCAGTTCGGTGGCGCGCTGCGGGTCCCCCTCGAAGGCACGGGTGCCTACCACTGCGCTGCGCTGATGATCGAGATCGAGCACTGGTGCGAAGCTGAAATCCAATCCAACCGCCAGCACTTCGGTCGCCATCACCCAGCCGCAGGTCTCCGCCAATCGCTGCGCATCAGCGCGAGACGCGAACTCGCGCATCGCCGGCAGGCGGATAAAGTCACGCCGCAGCCGCTGAACGCGCCCACCCTCCTGGTCGACCGCCAGCAGAATGTCGGGCCGTACCCGGCGAATCGCGCGGCAAAGTTCCTGCACCTGACGCAGGTTTTCGATATTGCGAGCAAACAGAATCAGCCCGCCTACTTCCGGCTGACGCAGCAACTGGCGATCTTCGGCGGTCAGCCAGGTGCCAGCGATGTCCAGCATCAATGAGCCTTGCATGATTTTGAGCAGATCCTTAATTAAGCGTTGCGCTCGACCAATCCGGGCATGCCGCTTCGCCTATCTGCACGGCACAACCAGCCGGTACCCGTGGAAAAAGATCGAGCAAGTCGGCATTGCGCAGCCTGATGCAACCATGAGAAAGCGGTACGCCCATGGGTTCCGGATCGGGCGTGCCATGCAAATAGATGTAACGACGAAAGGTGTCGACCGCCCCCATCCGGTTATAGCCGGGCTCGCAGCCGCTGAGCCAGAGAATCCGAGTCAGGATCCAGTCGCGGCCGGGAAACCGGTCATGCAGCTCCGGACTCCAGACCTCGCCGGTCCAGCGACGGCCACGCAAAACGGCCCCGGAAGGGAGCCCCTCGCCGATGCGCGCACGCACCCGATGGAGGCCGCGCGGTGTGCAACCGGAACCATTGCGCTCTCCCGCACCGTTACGAGCGGTAGACACCGGCAGCCGAACTTGCAGCCTGCCATCGGAGAATCCGTAGAGCAGCTGGTCGGCAAACGAGATATGAAGGAAATCGAGATCAGACATGGGCGACAAGCTTAGCCGATCAACCCCTGACCACGCACCTCACCCCTTGGCAGGCATCGCCAAGGCATTACGTCGGGCGATGGGAAGCGCCTGGGCCAAGCTTGGATCCGCCACGCCAGAATCGGCTCGCATGTCGGCCGCCAGAAACGGGACCATCATGCGCATGACCTGCTCGATGGAGGTCCTGGCCCCGAAATCGTTATCGGCGATGGCCCGTAGCG
>DPSI01000373.1:383-3504 GCA_003527165.1 Pseudomonas sp. | reverse complement strand
CGGTAGCGGCCTCGAATTGCTCAAGCAATTACGCAGCGAACATCCAGACCTGCCGGTGCTGATGCTCTCGGGCCGCGGTGAGCCGCTGGACCGAATCCTCGGTCTGGAGCTTGGCGCCGATGATTATCTGGCCAAACCCTGCGACCCCCGCGAGCTCAC
Source organism: Pseudomonas sp. (assembly GCA_003527165.1). Classification (GTDB taxonomy): domain Bacteria; phylum Pseudomonadota; class Gammaproteobacteria; order Pseudomonadales; family Pseudomonadaceae; genus Stutzerimonas. The sequence goes on along the minus strand of DPSI01000373.1, from coordinate 3,345 downwards.
CGCTCGGCTACGTGCGGTGCTGCGTCGCAGCCAGCCGGCGAGCGCGCCGACTCAAATGGAACTGGGCGACCTCTGCTACAGCCCGGCCCGCGGCGTTGCCAACGTAGGCGAGCATGAGGTAACCCTGACCCTTTCCGAGGGGCGGATTCTCGAAGCGCTGCTCAGCCAGCCCGGCGAACCCCTGGACAAGCAGGCGCTGGCGCAGCTCGCCCTCGGGCGCAAATTGACCCTGTACGACCGCAGTCTGGACATGCATGTCAGTAATCTGCGGCGCAAGCTCGGCCCACACCCAGACGGGCGCCAGCGCATCGTCGCGCTGCGCAGCCGTGGTTATCTGTATGCCTCCTGATCGGCTTTACCGAGCCTTTACCCTGAGCTGACCGCCCTTGACCTTGCGCGCCCTAGACTGAGCTCATCCGGTCGAAGCCAGAACTGCGAAGAGTGCTTCTGGCGATCGGTTTCCACATACAGGAGAGACCTCATGATGCGTAAGACTCTAATTGCCGTGCTTTTCGCTTCCACCCTTCCCGCCATCGCCATGGCAATGCCCGACAATGGTCATCGCCATCACGGCGGCAAGCACGCCCCGTTCGCACAGTTGGATCTGACCCAGGAGCAAAAGCGGGAAATGCGCGAGCTGATGGGCGAACAGATGAAGAGCCATCGAGAAATCACCCAGCGCTATCTGGACAAGCTGCCCGAAGCAGAACGCAACGCGATGCAGGATGAGCTGAAAACCAGCAAGGAAAAAACCCACAAGGAGATTCGCGACCTGCTCAAGCCAGAACAGCAGAAGAAGTTCGACGAGCTACACGAAAAAATGGAAGCCAAGCGTGCCGAACGCGCCGAGTTCAAGCAGTGGAAAGCCGAACGCGATCAGAAGAGTTGATTGATTCGCTCGATTGAAAGACAACCCGCCCGGCCCGCGTTCTGAAAAGGAACACGCGCCGGGCTTTGCCGTGGAGTATCTGACCGGTGCGATCACTATTCTGGCGCATCCTTGCGACATTCTGGCTTGCCATCGCGCTGGTGGCCGGTCTCGCCATGCTGCTGGGCCATGCGCTGAATCAGGACACCTGGATCATCAACCGACATCCTGGGGTTAAGGATCTGGCTGAGGTCTGGACAAGAGTCTACGAGCGCCAAGGCCCCCTTCCCGCCCAGTTCCTGCTCGAACGGCACCGGCATCGCTTCCATGTTGACGTGCAGGTACTCGCCGAAAACGGCCAACCGGTCATCCGCGGGACCTTCCCGGCACGCGCCGCGGCGTTCGAAGCGCGCCAGGAAAACCGCTCGGAGCGCTTGCCCTGGCGGCGACTAACCACCGATTACACAAGCCCGCTCAGCGGCGAAACCTACCTGTTCATCTACCGCATTCCCAATTCCGAATTGCAGGCCTGGCATCGGGGTAGTCTGTTCTGGCCGCTGAGCGCGATCGCCATCGCCCTGGTCGTCCTGACCGGCTTCAGCCTGTTGCTTACGCTGTCCATCACCCGCCCCCTCGACCGGCTTCGTGGCGCCGTGCACGATCTGGGTCAGACCGCTTATCAGCAGAACTCGCTTGCCCGCCTGGCCACCAGGCGCGACGAACTCGGCGTGCTGGCCAAAGACTTCAATCGCATGGGGGCAAGGCTGCAGAGCCTGATCAGCAGCCAGCGGCAGCTTCTGCGTGACGTTTCCCATGAGCTGCGCTCGCCGCTTGCACGCCTGCGTATCGCCCTGGCACTCGCCGAACGGGCGACCCCGGCGGAGCGTGAAGTCATCTGGCCCCGGCTGGCCAAGGAATGCGACCGGTTGGAAGCCTTGATCAGCGAAATTCTGGAGCTGGCACGCCTGGACGCCGAGCCAGGTGCAACGACTGCCGTCGATCTGCCATCCATGTTCGAGCAGCTGGAAGAAAATGCGCGCATCGTGGCTCCGGCCCAGCGCATCGAAACGCGGATGGATGCCGATATCGAGCTGCACGGCTGGCCGGACATGCTCGAGCGAGCGTTGGATAATCTGCTGCGCAATGCGCTGCGCTTCAATCCCGAGGGTGCGCCGATCGAGCTAGGCGCCAGTACCGATGGCGACTGGCTACTTCTGAGCGTTCGTGATCACGGGCCTGGCGTGGATGAAGCCCATCTCGCGCAATTGAGTGAGCCGTTTTTCCGCGCGCCGGGACAGACCACTGCCGGCCACGGGCTGGGATTGGCGATCGCCCGCCGCGCCGCCGAACGGCATGGCGGCGAGCTGCGGCTGGGCAATCATCCGGAGGGAGGATTTATCGCCAGCCTCAAGCTGCCGTTGAGGTCGGCCAGGCCAGCCCTGCCGCATGCGAATTGAGCACTACTGCGCGCGGTCCCACTGACTGACGAAGTACCGAGGGTCGAGCTCCGGTGGCGTCCGCAGATTGCCTTCCGGGGCTCCCAGATAGATGAAGCCCAACACCTGCTCGTTCTCCGCAAGGCCCAGCTGTTGAGCCACGTGCCGGTCATAGGAGAATTCGCCGGTACGCCAGACCGCTCCCAGACCCTGCGCATGCGCCGCCAGCAACAAACCATGCGCCGCACAACCGACCGCGAGCACCTGCTCGGATGCGGGAATTTTCGGATGAGGTAGCACCCGGGCGATGACAACAATCACCAGTGGCGCGCGAAGCGGCATCTTGCGCGCCTTGCGTAACGCCTCCTCGGCCGCATCCGGCTGGCGCAAGCGAAGCGCCTCGACAAACAGCTCACCCAGGCGTTCGCGGGCGTCGCCCTGAACGGTCAGGAAACGCCACGGACGAAGCTGACCGTGATCCGGTGCGCGCAGCGCCGCGCGGAAGAGCAGATCCAGCTGAGCAGCGGTCGGCGCAGGAGCAGCGAGTCGCGTAACGGAAACGCGGTTGAGCAACAGGTCGAGAGCATCCATCCAACACCTCCAAAACGAATCGGACATTCTAGGGCCTGTTGATGTTTCGTCGCGAGCCGCGTTGCTG
>DPSI01000373.1:0-195 GCA_003527165.1 Pseudomonas sp. | reverse complement strand
TCGTCGCGAGCCGCGTTGCTGTGCCGAATGACGTCAGCCCCTAGAGGCCCGATGCGTTCTTTATGCAATTGATGCGACTGACGCCGCGCTGGTTGAAAATCATCAGGCAACCCGATCGGGCGACAGTTGCGGCTCCAAGGGCGGGGTCAGCGGCGGGAGTCCATGGGCTGCCCGGGCCGCGTCGCAATGGGCGTT
>DPSI01000347.1 GCA_003527165.1 Pseudomonas sp. | reverse complement strand
AGTCTTCGCGAGCCAGAACCTTGGAGAGGTCGAAACGGATCGGCCCCATCGGCGAACGCCAGTGGATGCTGATGCCCGCCGCCGCGCGCAAGGCCAGGTCGTCGACGATGTTGGGGTTACGCATACCGGTTGCGGGATCGATCAGATAGCGATCGTCCAGCTTGCCGATCGTACCGACATCGGCGAACAGCGAGGTCTTGATGCCGTATTCATCGGGCAGCATGTTGGGCACGGTCAGTTCGACCGTGCCGATGGCGTAGAAGTTGCCGCCCAGCGCGTCGGTCGTGTTCAGGTCGCGCGGCCCCATGCCGGCGGTCTCGAAGCCACGGAAGCTGTTGCCGCCCTTGAAGAAGCGGTCGTTGATGCGGATCGGATCGCCGTTCCAGCCGCTGACATAGCCGGTCGAACCCTGCACGCTGACCACCCAGGCCGGGGTGAAGCCATAATACCAGGTGGCGTCCGCCTCGGTCTTCACATAGTTCACGTCGCCGCCCAGACCCGCCAGGTCCTGACGCAGCGAGCCGGCCCAGCCGCGCGTCGGGCGCACCGGATCGTTGGTGTAGTTCATCTGCAGCGTATAGCCGACGGACGAGTTGATGAAGCTGCCGACCTGGTCGCACAGCGCCGACGAACCCTGGCCGACGCCCGAGCAATAGCCGGACGGAACGATGATCTCGTCCGACTTCAGGAAGTAGCGCGTGCTGAGCAGCATATTGCCGTTCAGCGGCTAGGACAGACGCAGGCCTGCGCCGGTCGAGCGGTAGTCGTACGACGAATACTGGCTGAGGTCGTAGCGCGAGTGGAACAGGTCGAAGCCCGCGCGCAGGTCGCGGCCCAGGAACTTCGGCTCGGTGAAGCGGAAGTCGACCTGCTGACGCAGCGAGCCCCACTCCAGGCGGGCCACCACGTTCTGGCCGCGTCCACGGAAGTTCCGCTCGGAAATGCCCAGGTTGACGGTGAAGGAGTCGACCGAGCTGAAGCCCGCGCCGACCGACAGTTCGCCGGTAGGCTGTTCCTGAACGTTGACGTTGATCACCGAACGGTCCGGCGCGCTGCCGCGCGTCTCCTCGACCTTCACGTCCTTGAAGAAGCCCAGGGCGCGCAGATTGTTGCGCGACCGCTCCATCAGGGCGCGATTGAAGGCGTCGCCTTCCGTCAGCATCAGTTCGCGCCGGATCACCGGGTCGATGGTGCGGGTGTTGCCGACCACATTGATGCGGTCGATGTAGACGCGCTGGCCTTCACGCACGTTGACCGACCCCTTCATCAGGTGCAGGTAGACGCCCATGGTGCCGTCGTCGTGGAGGATCCGCACGTAATTGCCGGACGGGTTGTTGCCACGCCCGCTCTGGCTGTTTTCCACCCGCACCACCATGCCGCCGCGCGCCGCGACGATGGGCGTGCCCTCGGGCATGGCGATATCGGCGGCGTAGCGACCTTTCGGGGTGAAGTGGCTGTACTTGCCATTGGCGCCCTGGGTCAGGCGGAACGGCCCACCGCGCCAGGGCAGCGGGTATTTGTAAGGCTTGGGCAACAGGCGCGGATCGCCCAAGGCGTGGCGCAGCTTGGGGGTATATTTCAGCGGTTTGGAAGGGTCGAGCGGGGCCAAGGTCGCCAGGCGAATCTGGCTGCGCGGCGGCAGCACCCAGCGGATCGGCTTGTCCGGCACGCCAACGGCGTTCTGCACGCCGGTCAGCTTGAGCTCGATATCCACTGGCGCGAACAGATCGTTACGCACCAGCAGGGTCTCGCCAGCGGCATGCTTGCGGGTTTCCAGTCGCACCTGGGTGTCGAGCTTTTCGACCATGCGGTCGTTGAACGTGAACACAGCAGCACCCGGCGCGGCCTGGTCGCTGTAGGTGACCACGCCGTTAGCGTCGGTGTACTTGTAGATGGTCAGGGCCGAGGCGGACGAGGCCAGCCAGAACAGCCCCAGGCAAAGAATGATGCGCCCCAACATAACGGCAGACTTCATGGTTATGTATCAGAGGCTGCAGACTAGCAGCGCAACGGGGCATGCGCGAGCCACCGACCGTCGGGCTGTGAAATCGTTCCGTCGGCACACTTGTTTTTCGGATGAACGGACCCTGCAGCGATCCGCCGATGCCGCCGTATCGACCCGTTTCAGGCGCCCGGTACGAAATGCCGCTGCGCCGTGCCGCGGGCGATCAGGCGAGACAGGTAATCGAGTTTCTGCGGGTCGCGGTCGACGAAACGGAAGGTCAGTTGCAGCCACTCGCTGTCCGGCTTCGGCTCCAGCGCTGCGACGGCATGCAAATAACCATTCAGGCGGGCCACCTCGCCGCCCTCGCCCTGCTCCAGATCGAGCACGGCACTTTCCAGCACCTGCGGCAGGTTCTCGCTGCGCTTGACCACCAGCAGACCCTCCTTGAGGCTCAGCGCCTTGATCACGCAGGGAAGTGTTCCGCTGGCCAGGCGCAGCTGGCCCTGACCGCGGCCACCGCTGGCCGCTGTTGGTTTGGCGGCTCCCGGCTGGATCAACGGCTCGGCGAATGCGGGCGCAGAACTGACCGATGCAGCGGACACAGGCTTGATCACCTCTGCCTTGCCTCCGGTGAGCGCGGCCAGTGAATCGTTGGCCATCCCGGTGTTCGTCGGCCGTGCCGGTGCGCTGGCAGCCAGCGCATCGAGCTTACCGGCGCGCCCCAGCGCCTTGCGCACCTTGGTGGTCAGTTGTTCATTGGAGAAAGGTTTGCCGATGAAATCGGACACGCCGGACTGGATCGCCTGAACCACGTTCTCCTTGTCGCCACGGCTGGTCACCATGATGAAAGGCGTAGTCTTCAGCTTCTCGTGAGCGCGGCACCAAGTGAGCAATTCGAGCCCGGACATCTCAGGCATTTCCCAATCGCAGAGAATCAAATCGAAGCATTCGCGATCGAGCATCTGCTGCGCCTTGCGACCGTTCACCGCGTCCTCGATGCGGATGCCGGGGAAATGGCTGCGCAACCCTTTTTTGACCAGATCCCGGATAAAGGGCGCGTCATCCACTACCAGCACACTGACCTTGCTCATCCTTCGCTCCTGCTTGAATGGTCGCCAGCATAGCGGTAGCTGCCGGTTGAAAAAAGCACAGCCGACCGGCTGTGGCACTTTAACGCCCTCGATCAGACGCTCGTCGTTTAGCAGGGTTATCGCCGAAACGACGTTCGACTGGCTTCGAGCCCGGCGCCACGGTGAACGCAGCCATTACCGACACTGCAGGCGATAACGCTGCGCTTGTTTTTTTCACCTGCTTAACCCTAACGGCAGCGTCAAGCACGCACGTTGCGCCGAATGAAGCAGCCGAACCTGGCCCGTTCGCCCCGAATTGACCAGTTGCGTCTGGCCAATCCCCTGCTACGTTTAGTTCTAAACAATAATTAGAAGAGTCGTATGCCAGGCCGAATGACCACAGCCCCAGCGTCTATCGACTATCCGTGCCCCGACACGACGACAGATTATTTCCGGCGCGATTCCCATTGCTGCCGCAGCCCTGATTTTTTTGTGATCGACACGCCTCATGAACTGCGCTCGGAACCATTACCGCAGCGCCCGTCGGCGCCCGGTCGTTGTGATGGTTGGCAGGCCCGGTCGCGCAGCCCCATTACCCACCGAACCGTCCAGTCGTGGCAGCCCGCATGGGCCGTCCTGTAAGCGGTCAACCCCTGCAAGGAGATAGGCGATGATGAAGCTTCTGGCAATTGCAACGGCAACATTGAGCGCGGCAGCCGCGGTTCCCGCGTCGGCTGCCGAGATATCCGATGGCAAGGTGAAAATCGGCATTCTCAACGACCAATCCGGCGTCTACGCCGACTTCGGCGGCAAATGGTCCTACGAAGCGGCAAAAATGGCAGCTGAAGATTTCGGAGGAACAGTTCAGGGTGTGCCGATCGAAATCGTTACGGCCGACCATCAGAACAAGCCGGATATCGCCTCCAACATCGCCCGCCAGTGGTATGACCGCGAGCAGGTCGACTCGATCATGGAGCTGACCACCTCGTCCGTTGCGCTCGCGGTTAAGGGCATCTCCAAGGAAAAGAAAAAAATTGATCTGGTAACCGGTGCCGCCACTGCGGAGCTGACCGGCAAGCAGTGCTCGCCCTACGGCTTCCACTGGGCGTATGACACTCACGCGCTGGCGGTCGGTACGGGTGGCGCGCTGGTATCCCAGGGCGGCGACAGCTGGTATTTCCTTACCGCCGATTACGCCTTCGGTTATTCGCTGGAAGAGCAGACCAGCGAATTCGTCAAAGCCAAGGGCGGCGAGATCAAGGGCGCGGTGCGCCACCCGCTGTCCAACAATGATTACTCTTCCTTCCTGTTGCAGGCGCAATCTTCAGGTGCTGAAGTCATCGGTCTGGCCAACGCAGGGCTGGATACCGCCAACGCCATCAAGCAGGCCGCGGAGTTCGGCATCGTCGCCAGCGGCCAGCGTCTGGCGGCGTTGCTCTTCACCCTCTCGGAAGTCCACGGGCTGGGTCTGGAAGCCGCGCAAGGGCTGACCCTCACTGAGAGTTTCTACTGGGACCGTGACGACCAGTCCCGGGAATTCGGCAAACGCTTCTTCGAACGCACCGGGCGGATGCCGAACATGATCCACGCGGGGACCTACTCGGGCGTGCTGCAGTATCTCAAGGCAATCGACAAGGTCGGTACCGATGAAACCGAAGCGGTTGCCAAGGCGATGCACGAGATGCCGGTGGACGACCTCTTCGCTCGCAACGCCAAGGTCGGCGCCAATGGCCGCCTGATCAGCGATGTCTATCTGATGGAGGTTAAGAAACCGGACGAAAGCAAGGAGCCCTGGGACTATTACAAGGTCCTCGCCACGGTGCCGGGCGACGAGGCTTACATCAAGCCGGCCGAAAGCGGCTGCGACCTGGTCAAGCAATAAGCATGGTGACCAATAGCGAAAGCATAATCGGGGACGCCTCGGCGGCCCCGGGCATCGACGGACAGCCGCGCGTCGTCCTCTCGGCGCGCGGATTGCGCCGCGATTTCGGTGGGTTCGTGGCGGTGAACAACGTCGATCTGGACGTGCATCACGCCCGGGTCCATGCGCTGATCGGGCCCAACGGTGCCGGCAAGACGACGGTGTTCAATCTCCTGACCAAGTTTCTGCAACCCTCGAGCGGCAGCATCAGGCTGCTCGACCAGGACATCACCCGCACCGACCCGGCCAAGGTGGCCCGCATGGGTCTGGTGCGATCATTTCAGATATCCGCCGTATTTCCGCATCTGAGTGTGCTGGAGAACGTTCGCGTGGCGCTGCAACGCCCCGGCGGGCTGGCCACCCAGTTCTGGCTGCCGCTGCGTGCTCTGAACAGGCTGAACGAGCGCGCCATGGCCCTGATCGAATCGGTCGGCCTGCAGGACGCCTGCAGCAGCCCGGCTGCAGACCTGTCCTACGGTCGCAAGCGAGTTTTGGAAATCGCCACCACCCTGGCGCTGGAGCCCAAGGTCCTGCTGCTCGATGAGCCGATGGCCGGTATGGGCCACGAAGACGTGCACATCGTCTCCGACCTGATCCGTGAGGTCGCCCGGGATCGAGCAGTGCTGATGGTCGAGCACAACCTGAAAGTCGTCGCTGACCTCTGTCACCAGGTTACCGTTCTGCAGCGTGGGGAAATCCTCACCTCCGGCGATTACCGCAGCGTGAGCCAGGATCCGCGCGTACGCGAAGCCTATATGGGGACCGAAGATGAATGACACGTCCCCATTGCTGAGTGTTCGCGAGCTGAACGCCTGGTATGGCGAAAGTCACGCCCTGCATGGCATCGACCTGGACGTCCATCAGGGCGAGACCGTGACGCTGCTTGGCCGCAACGGCGTGGGCAAGACCACGGCGCTGCGCTCGATCATGGGCATCATCCGCAAACGGACCGGAACGATCCAGTTCGACGGTCACGACATGATGCGCGTACCGCTGCACCGAGCCGCCCACACCGGGATGGGATTCGTGCCGGAGGAGCGCGGCATCTTCGCCACCCTGACGGTGGACGAGAATCTCAATCTACCGCCGGTCATCGCCAAGGGCGGCATGTCTACCCGCGAGATCTATGAGCTGTTCCCGAACCTCAAGGAACGCCGCAACAGCGCCGGAACCAAGCTTTCGGGCGGCGAGCAGCAGATGCTGGCGATCGCGCGAATATTGCGTACCGGAACGAAACTGTTACTGCTCGACGAGCCGACCGAGGGTCTGGCGCCGGTGATCGTCCAGCGCATCGGTGACGTGCTGCTGACACTCAAGCAGCGCGGCATGACCATCCTGCTGGTGGAGCAGAACTTCCGCTTCGCCAGCAAGGTTGCCGATCGCTTCTATCTGGTCGACCACGGGCGGATCGTCGATACCTTCCATGTCAGCGAGCTGCCGGGGCGCATGACGATACTCAACGAAACCCTGGGGGTCTGATGACGGAGATCTTCGGCGTACCTATTCAGGCCTTTCTCGGGCAATTGCTGATCGGCCTGATCAATGGCTCCTTCTACGCCATGCTCAGCCTCGGCCTGGCGATTATTTTCGGCCTGCTCAAGGTGATCAACTTTGCCCATGGCGCGCAGTACATGATGGGCGCTTTCGCCGGCTACCTGCTGCTGGCGGTGCTCGGCATCGGCTATTGGCCAGCGCTGATCCTGGCGCCGCTGATCGTCGGTCTGGCCGGGGCGGCCGTGGAACGGCTGGCGCTGTCACGGCTGTACAACCTCGATCACCTCTACGGCCTGCTGTTCACCTTCGGCCTGGCCCTCGCGCTGGAAGGCGCCTTTCGCTACTACTACGGCTCGTCCGGGCAGCCCTATGCAGTGCCCAGCCTGCTATCGGGTGGCTACAACCTCGGGTTCATGTTCCTGCCCAAGTACCGTGCCTGGGTCGTGCTGGCGTCGCTGTTCATTTGCCTGGGCACCTGGCTTCTGATCGAAAAGACCAAACTCGGCTCTTACCTGCGGGCCGCTACCGAGAACCCTACGCTGGTGCGCACCTTCGGCATCAACGTGCCATTGCTGCTGACCTTCACCTACGGGCTGGGTGCCGGCCTGGCGGGACTGGCCGGGATTCTCGCGGCGCCGATTTACCAGGTCAGTCCGCTGATGGGCTCGAATCTGATCATCGTCGTGTTCGCCGTGGTGGTGGTGGGCGGCATGGGCTCTATCCTGGGGGCGATCATCACCGGTTACATGCTCGGCATCCTCGAAGGGCTGACCAAGGTCTTCTACCCCGAGGCGTCCAATATCGTGATCTTCGTGGTCATGGCGATTGTGCTGCTCGTGCGCCCTGCGGGCTTGATGGGAAGGGATGGCTGACATGCAGCAAACGACCGCAATTTCCGCAGCAAAGCGTAAGCACTGGAATCCGGAGACGATCCTGATCCTCATCGGTATCGTCGGCCTGGTCCTGGCACCCTTGCACTTCTATCCTGTGTTCCTGATGAAGGTGATGTGCTTCGCACTGTTCGCCTGCGCCTTCAATCTGCTGCTGGGCTACACCGGCATCCTCTCGTTCGGCCACGCGGCGTTCTTCGGCGGCGGCGCCTATTTCACCGCCCATGCGGTCAAGGAATGGGGGCTGACGCCGGAGCTGGGCATTCTGGTCGGCGTGGTCGGTGCCGCGTCTCTCGGACTGGTGATCGGCTTTCTGGCGATACGCCGACAAGGCATCTACTCGACGATGATCACCCTGGCGCTGTCGCAGATGTTCTTCTTCTTTTGCCTGCAGGCCCCGTTCACCCACGGCGAAGATGGCATCCAGGGCATTCCACGCGGCCACCTGTTCGGCCTGATCGATCTGAAAGAGCCGCTGAACATGTATTTCTTCGTGCTGACGGTGTTCCTCCTCGGCATGCTGGCAATCTGGCGAATCATCAACTCACCTTACGGCATGATCCTCAAGTCGATTCGCGAGAACGAAAACCGCGCGATTTCCCTCGGCTATTCCGTGTCACGCTACAAGCTCGGCGCCTTCGTCATGTCGGCGACCCTGGCAGGGCTGGCAGGCGGACTGAAGGCGCTGGTGTTCAGCCGTACGGGGTCGCTGGACGGGCAGGGATAACGTCGAGCCAGCCGTCGTTGGCCGTGGCATGGGTGAGGGCTTGTCAGAACCTCCCGTAACGGCTGCTGTCCCTTGTGCTATGGGTTTGCCGGCAAAATGCCAGCAGTAATCTTGCGCTCGGTGCGGCCACTTTGGCAGGCCGGCTGAAATTTCGAATACCAACCGCCGCGGGGCCTTGAGGATCTGTGACTCGCTCAAATGCAGGAAGCAAAATCATTTCTGAACCAGGGTCGCAAGTACAGGCAATCTTCAATGCCGCCAGCGACTGCGCCATGCTCATCACTGATTGCAACGGTGTCATTACCGCCTGGAGTAAGGGCGCCGAGCGTGTGTTCGGCTGGACGGCGCAACAGATGTGCGGCCAGCCGTTCGATCGTCTTTTCAGTGGCGGGCACCGCAACGCGGAACGGCTTTCCGAGCAGATGCAACGGGCATTGACGGAGGGCAGCACAAGCCACGAGCGCTGGTATCTGTGTGCGGATGGGGCCCGTGTACGGGGCGCGGGTACGCTCACGCCGTTGCTTGGTGTAGAGGGTCATTTCGGTTTTCTGAAAATCCTTCGCGACTGCACGGCCGCGGACGAGGCCGCGCTACGCCTGGCTGAAAGCGACAAGCGTTATCGCACCTTGTTCGAAGCGATCGATGCGGGCTTCTGCATCATCGAGATGAAATTCGATGTTCAGGGCCGACCGATCGATTATCGCTTCCTGGAAATCAATCCGGCATTCGAGCACCAGACCGGGCTGGCCGATGCGGTCGGAAAATGGATGACTGACCTAGCGCCTGCTCACGAACAGCACTGGTTCGACATTTATGGAGAGGTTGCGCTGAGCCGTCGCCCGGTGCGCTTCGAGAACAACGCCGAGGCCTTGCAGCGCTGGTACGAAGTGCAGGCCATACCGATCGGCGAGCCGTTCGAGCACCGTGTCGCAGTGCTGTTCAACGATGTGTCCGCGCGTCGCTCTGCCGAACTGGCGCTACAGGCGCTAACGGAGTCCTTGCGTAAAGAAGTTGCCGCCAGAACCAAGGACCGCAACCAACTCTGGGAGTTATCCAGCGATGTGATGATCCGATGTCGCTTCGATGGGGTCATCATTGCCGTCAACCCGGCCTGGCAGCAGCTACTGGGTTGGAGCGAAGCGCAACTGCTCGGTGCCAGCATCATCGACTTCGTCCATCCGGACGACATCCCCAACACCCTGGAAACGATGCAGCGCTCGTCGCAAGGGCAATCCTTCCTGCATTTCGAAAACCGCTATCGCTGTCGCAACGGCAGTTATCGCTGGATCAGCTGGTCGTCGCGGTCGGCTGATGCAGTGATTAACGCAGTGGGGCGCGATATCACCGCTCTGAAGGAACAGGCGCTGGCGCTCGAGCAGGCCGAAGCGCAGCTGCGCCAAAGTCAAAAAATGGAAGCGGTCGGGCAGCTGACCGGTGGCCTGGCGCACGACTTCAACAATCTGCTGACCGCGATCCAGCTTCAACTGTCGGGTCTGCTGGAACGCCATCCGGTCGGCGATCCGTCCTACGAGGGGCTGAACGAAATCCGCCAGACGGCCATCCGCGCCGCCGATCTGGTGCGCAAGCTGCTGGCCTTCTCGCGCAAGTCCACGGTGCGGCGCGAGCGGCTGGACCTGGGCGAACTGGTGGGCGAGTTCGCCATCCTGCTGCGCCGCCTGCTGCGCGAGGACGTGCGGCTGGAGACCGACTACGGCCGCGACCTGCCGGTGGTGCTGGCCGACAAGAGCCAGTTGGAGACGGCGGTGATGAACCTGGCCGTCAACGCCCGCGACGCCATGCGCGGCGTGGTCGAGCCGGGCGCGGGCGTCGTCACCATCTCGACCCGGCGCCTGACGGCGGACGAGGCGCGCGGTCTGGGCTGGGCCGACGCCCCGACCAGCGAGGTCGCCCTGATCGAGGTGTCCGACACCGGCCCCGGCGTGCCGCCAGAACTGCTGGACAAGATCTTCGAGCCCTTCTTCACTACCAAGGCGGTCAACGAAGGCACCGGCATGGGTCTGGCCACCGTCTATGGCATCGTCCAGCAGGCGGGCGGCCATATCAGCGTCTCAAACCTTGAAGGGGCCGGCGCCGCCTTCCGCATCTTCCTGCCCGCCGCCACGGCCGAGGAACTGGTCGAGGCCCCGGTGGTCGAGAAGGTCGTCAAGGCGCCGCGCGATCTCTCGGGCGCCGGCCGCATCCTGTTCGTCGAGGACGAGGCCGCCGTGCGCGGCATCGCCGCCCGCCTGCTGCGCCAGCGCGGCTATGAGGTGATCGAGGCCGCCGACGGCGAGGAGGCCCTGATCCTGGCCGAGGAATGGGCGGGCCAGATCGACATGCTGATCTCGGATGTCATCATGCCGGGGCTGGACGGGCCGTCCTTGCTCAGGAAGGCGCGGCCCTTCCTGGGCGACGCGCCGGTCATGTTCATCTCGGGCTATGCCGAGAGCGACTTCTCGGA
>DPSI01000574.1:1969-2866 GCA_003527165.1 Pseudomonas sp. | reverse complement strand
TGGCGGCACCTCTCAGCGATCTGTACAAAGTGCGTGAGCCGGTTGCGAGCCAGCAACCGGCGGAGCGCGAGGAAGCGCTGCGCAAGGCATTCGATACGCTGGTACTGCGCCTGACGGGGGAGACTGAAACGGACCAGGCTGCCGTTGCACAGTTGCGCAAGGATCCGCAGCAACTCGTCAGCCGGTATGCCTATGAAGACGATGCAGTCGTGGTGAGCTTCGATCCGACTACCACCGAGCGCGCTTTGCGGTCCGCCGGACTGTCGTTGTGGGGAGCTGACCGTCCCAGCATCCTGACCTGGTGGCTGGGGGAGTCGGCCAGCGGCTCGCAGCTCGTCGGTGACGCGCAGGAGGGTTCTTCCGAACTGCGAGCGGCTGCCCAGCATCGCGGCTTGCCGTTGCGTTTGCCGCTGGCCGATCTGAGTGAGCAGCTCGCGGCCACTGCCGAGGCGGTCGCGGCAAAGGAGCCTCAGGCACTTCGCGACGTCTCGGAGCGTTACGATGCCGACGGGCTACTCGCCGTTCTGGCGAGGCCGTCCGGCGAGGCCTGGGAGGCCAGCTGGCGCCTCTGGCTCGGCGACCAGCAGACGCAGGGCAAGGTAAGCGGCGACAGCCGGGCCGCGGTTGCCGATAAGGTGATGCTGGCCGTCAGCACGTTCCTTGCACCGCAATACCGTGTGGCGCCCGGTGAGATGGCGGAGATTACCCTTGAGGTTCTAGGTGCTGACGTTGAGCGGTTTGCCGAGCTGGATCGCCTGCTCGAGCCTTTCAATGCTCGCTTGCAGCGGGTTGAAAGCGATCGGCTGGTATATCGCCTCAATGCCAGTCCCGAGCAGTTGCGGGCACAGCTGGCCCTGGCGCGGCTGGAGGAAGTACCGGCCGATGAAGTCAACGTAT
>DPSI01000574.1:0-1791 GCA_003527165.1 Pseudomonas sp. | reverse complement strand
CTGACGAGGAGGGCGTACAACCGATCGATGCCGAGGCGCCGCTCGAGGAGCCGGGCCAGCCTGCCGCTGAACAAACCCCGCTGGTAGAACAGGGCGAGGTGCTGCGCTACCGCTGGTAATGGGTGGGTAGGGCCGCTCGATCGTTGGCAAAATGGCGCGAGTGGCAGCCGGCGGTGCTCGCCCCATAATTTCCCCCCCTTTCGCCTGCAGCAGCCGTATGGCCGCCAATCAACCGGAGCAAGGCGTTCTGAGCATGACTATCACTCACACCAACCGCTGGCTATGGCTGGCGGCGCTATTACTGCTTGGCTGGCTGATCTATCAGCTTTCGCCGATCCTTTCGCCATTCCTGGTGGGCATTTTGCTGGCCTACCTGGGCGATCCCCTGGTTGATCGCCTGGAACGTTGGAAGCTGTCCCGTACCTGGGGCGTGATTGTGGTGTTCGCACTGTTCATTCTGCTGTGTCTGTTGTTGCTGCTGGTGCTGGTGCCGATGCTGGGCAAGCAGATGATGCACCTGTATCAGCTGGCACCGCTGGGGCTCGATTGGCTACAGATGACGGCGCTGCCCTGGGTGCAGATGCAGTTTGGCCTCGACGAGGATTTCTGGCGCTTCGATCAGCTCAAGACTGCATTTTCCGCCAATCTTGGCAGCACCAAGGATGTGGTAGCGGTCATCCTCAGCCAGGCGACTGCGTCGAGCATTGCCTTGCTGGCGTGGCTGGCGAACCTCTTGCTGGTGCCGGTGGTGTGCTTCTATCTGCTGCGGGATTGGGATCTGATCATGGCCAAGCTGCGGTCGCTGTTGCCGCGACGGCGTGAGGAAACCGTCATGGCATTGATGCGCGAGTGCCATGAGGTGATCGGTGCCTTTCTGCGAGGTCAGCTGCTGGTGATGCTGGCGCTGGCCGTGGTCTATTCGGCCGGTCTGATGTTGGTCGGTGTCGAGCTGGGGCTGTTGATCGGCGTGCTGGCCGGTCTCGCCAGTATCGTGCCCTACATGGGCTTTGTGGTAGGTATCGGCGCGGCGGTTGTCGCCGTGCTGTTCCAGTTTGGCCTCGAACTCTATCCACTGCTGGGCGTCGCCGCGGTGTTCACGGTCGGGCAGATGCTAGAAGGCATGCTGCTGACGCCGTTGCTGGTGGGAGACCGGATCGGTCTGCACCCGGTTGCGGTGATATTTGCGGTGCTGGCTGGCGGGCAATTGTTCGGGTTTACCGGCGTGTTGCTGGCGCTGCCAGTAGCGGCGGTGATCATGGTTCTGCTGCGCCACGTGCACGATCTCTATAAACTCTCCGACCTCTACGCAGAGCCGCCGGTCGACCCACCCCGCCAACCATGAAACCCATCCAGCTCCCCTTGGGCATCCGTCTTCGCGACGATGCCACCTTCGCCAATTTCTACCCGGGCGCCAATGCCGCCGCGCTGGGCTATGTCGAGCGTGTCTGTTCGCCGGAGGCCGGCTGGTCCGATGAGTTGATTTACCTGTGGGGCAATACCGGAGTCGGGCGCAGTCATTTACTGCAGGCCGCCTGTTTGCGCGTCGAACAGCGCGGCGAGCTAGCGGTTTATCTGCCATTGGCCGAGGTAGCCGAATATGGCCCGGCGCTACTGGACAATCTGGAGCAGAGCGAGCTGGTCTGCCTGGATGATCTGGATGCGGTAGCAGGTGACCCGGTATGGGAGGAGGCGCTCTTCCATCTGTTCAATCGGCTGCGTGACAGCGGCCGACGCCTGCTGCTCGCCGCGGATGCCTCGCCGCGAGAAATCGCCGTGCAGCTAGCGGATCTC
>DPSI01000133.1:8177-8599 GCA_003527165.1 Pseudomonas sp. | reverse complement strand
GCGCCGAGTGGGAAACCCTGCCCGAGCTTTGCTGCCTGGTGTCCGGTTCGCTGCAGCAAGCATTGCTGGCGATTGCTGATCTGGAAGTCGATGCCGAGCGTATGGCCGGCAACCTCGAGCAGACGCGTGGCCTGGCATTGGCAGAGGCGGTGAGTATCGCCCTCGCGCAACGGATCGGGCGTGACGCGGCTCATCATCTGGTCGAGCAATGCTGCAAGCGTGCCGTTGCCGATGGACGACACCTGCGCGGCGTACTCGGTGAAACCACCGAGGTGCGCCAGCAGCTGAACGATGCCGAGCTGGATCGACTGCTCGATCCGTCGTTTTACCTGGGTCAGGCGCGACGCTGGGTCGAGCGCGCGGTGGCCGAGCATCAGTCTTTGACAGGACGTTGAAAACTACCTGCCTCGCCTACGTTTTCA
>DPSI01000133.1:481-8086 GCA_003527165.1 Pseudomonas sp. | reverse complement strand
CCTCGCCTACGTTTTCAACGGTCTGTTAACGCAGTGGCCGGCTGTCCGTCACGATAACGAGCAGCCTGGCCGGACATGAACCTTACTGATCGGGATCGAGATAAATGGATGAGAAAGAGCGATACGAAGCGGGGATGCAAGTGCGCCGCGCGGTGCTGGGCGACGCACACGTGGATCGCAGCCTGCAGCACATCACGCCATTCAACGAAGAGTTCCAGGAGATGATCACCCGCCACGCCTGGGGCGACATCTGGACCCGGCCCGGCCTGCCGCGGCATACGCGTAGCCTGATCACCATCGCGATGCTGATCGGAATGAACCGCGAGGGTGAGCTCAAGCTGCATTTGCGGGCCGCAAAAAATAACGGCGTGACGCGCGACGAGATCAAGGAAGTGTTACTGCAGAGCGCAATCTACTGCGGTATTCCCGCCGCCAATGCAACCTTTCACCTCGCCGAGCAGGTGTATGACGAGATGGGTGTAGAGTCGCTGGAGCAGTCGCAAAGCGACGTTTGACCGCTTTCCTGAGCCCTCTCCTCCCGTGAGAGGGCTTATCGCCTGACGCTGAGCTTTGTGGCACTCCGTTGCCCGACCTCCAATTTCCTGACCCTATCTTTCCAAGTCAGTACCCGGCGCGTCCTCGGTCCGGATCGTGTTGTTCGTAGATGGTCCGTTCGCACATGATCACGTGCCACCGTAACCGGGGTGTCCCCAGCAGACGAAAAAAGGCCCGTCGATGACGGGCCAAAGCAATCACGCGCAGGAGAGGCGCGTTACAACGGGAGCGATACGCGGCCAGCAGTCACAGGATCGACAGGGGGTACTGGATGATGATGCGGTTCTCATCAAGGTCGCGGGTGTTGACCTCGGAGCGGAAGCTCGAGTTGCGCCACTTGATGTTGAGGTTCTTCGCCGGGCCGTTCTGGATGGTGTAGGCCACTTCGGTCTCGCGACCCCATTCCTCGCCGTCATCGGTATTGGCTGTCTTGATGTTGTCGCCGCTGATGTAGCGGTTCATCAGGGTCAGGCCAGGGATGCCCATGGCAGCGAAGTTGTAGTCGTGACGCAGCTGCCAGGAGCGCTCGCCGGCATTGTCGTAGCTGTTGTTGAAGCTGTCGTTGGCCAGGGTTCCGCCGCTGGTGCCGTTGACGCGCATCCAAGTGTCGCCGCTGACCTTCTGCAGGCCGACGTAGAAGGTGTTACCGCCGAATTGCAGGCCGAACAGACCGGAGTAAGTCTTGTTGTCCAGCTGACCGGCGCGGGCGCTACCGTCCTCTTCACCTTGGAAGTAGCCGAGGTTGGCGGTCAGAGCGAGGTCATCGCTGAGCGGCTGGGTGTGCAGCAGCTGTAGGTATTGTTGCTCATAGACGTCCTTCAGCTCAGCCGACCATAGGCCGACGGTGGTGCGCTTGTCATTGAAGGCGTATTCACCACCAAGGAAGTTGAAGCGGTCGGAGACACCTATGGGGGTTTCAACCGAGGCCCGATAGCTCATGTCTTCCATGCTGGCATCGTCGCGTGGGCTGTTTTGGCGGAACTGGCCGGCGGTCAGCATCAAACCGTTGATTTCACGCGAAGTGATCATGCCGCCCTCGAAGGTCTGCGGCAGCGAACGACCATCGTCCGAGCGCAGAATCGGCAGTGCCGGCATCATCTCGCCGATCTTCAGTTCGGTGTTGGAAACTTTGGCCTTGACGGCGACGCCGAAGCGGCCGTAGTCATCAGCCGGACGGCCGTCGGTGTGACGCGGAAGCAGGGCGGTGCCGTAGGTGCCGCGGCCGCCGTCGAGCTTGACCGCGAGACCGGCGAGCACGTCGACGCCGAAGCCGACCGGGCCCGGGGTATAGCCCGACTGGATGTTGAGGATGAAGCTCTGGGTCCATTCCTCTGCCTTGGTACGGCCTTCAGCCGAATCCCGGAATTCACGACCGATGTAAAAGTTGCGTGCGTTTACCGTGATCGAGGTGTCCTCGACGAATCCTTCGGCACCAGCCGCCAAGGGAGCAAGGGCGGCGATGGAAGCAGCGAGCAACGCAGGTGCGAGGATGCGGCTTGCTTGGGTGGTGTGGGTTAGGTGTTTCATTGTTGTTGTTTTCCTTTTTCAAGGTTGAGGGCTCCCCGCCGCCGTTGCGGATGTTCGAAAGCGAGGGGGAGTAATGCAGCCGCCGTCGGCGGCAAATCATCAGATGTGTGGCGTCATGACAGCCACCGCACCAGGCAGAGCGTGATGGAGGGGAACAGCACCAGAATCACCACGCGTACGATATCGGAGATGAGGAAGGGGACCACGCCGCGGAAGGCGTCGCGCAGGGTCACGTCGCGAGCCATGCTGCTGATCACGTAGACGTTCATCCCCACCGGCGGGGTGATCATGCCGATCTCCACTACCATCAGTGCCAGCACGCCAAACCAGATGGCCTTCTCCGTCTGATCCAGACCATAGAAATCCAGGCCCATGATCAACGGAAAGAAGATCGGGATGGTCAGCAGGATCATCGACATGGTGTCCATCACGCAGCCGAGGATCAGGTACAGCACCAAGATCCCGGCGAGCACCACGAAGGGCCCGACACCGCTGTTGGTGATGGCCTCGGCCAGTGCAACGGGCAATTGGGATATGGCCAGGAAGGAGTTCATGATGTCGGCAGCCAGCAGGATCATGAAGATCATCGCCGTGGTTACCGCGGTGCCGTAAAGCACCTCTTTGAACGCGGCCCAGCGCATGCCGCCGAGCACCACCGCGAAGATGCCGGTGCCGACGGTGCCGATCGCAGCCGCTTCGGTAGGCGTGAACCAACCGCTGTAAATGCCGCCGAGCACCAGCAGGAAGATCAGGAACACCGGCCACACACCTTTCTGCGCTGCCAGACGCTGGCGCCAGGTCATGCGTGGCTGCGCCGGGCCGGCGTCCGGATTCAGACGGACGTAAATGGCGATCGCGATCATGTAACCGATGGCTGCCAGCGCGCCGGGAATGAACGCGGCCATGAACAGCGCCGAGATGTTCTCCTGAGCCAGGATGGCGTAAATCACCAGCACCACCGAGGGCGGAATCAGGATGCCCAGCGTGCCGCCGGCGGCCAGGCAGCCGACCGCGAGCGAGCCCGAATAGTTGTACTTCTTGAGCTCGGGCAGGGCGACCTGGCCCATGGTCGCCGCGGTGGCGATCGACGAGCCGCAGACCGCCCCGAAGGCCGCGCACGAGCCCACCGCGGACATCGCCAAGCCGCCGCGCCAGTGCCCGATCATCGCCGCCGCGGCGCGGAACAGGCCGCTGGCCAGACCACCGCGCGAGGCGAACTGGCCCATCAGAAGAAAGAGCGGGATTACGGACAGGTCATAGACGGTGAAACGGGCGAAGGCGACCGTCTTGAGGTAGCTCAACAGCGGCGCCCAGCCGCTGATGGCCACATAGCCACCGATGCCGGTCAACAACATGGCGATAGCGATCGGGATGCGTACCACCAGCAACACCAAAAGGATGGCGAGGAATAGCCCGCCGATTTCAACACTGCTCATGCGGGTTTGCCCTCACCACGAAAATCCTGCCAGGCGGTGTACAACGCCACCAGCGCCAGCAATGCGAAACCGGGGGCGAAGGCGGTCATCGACCACCAAATCGGTAATCCCATGATGATCGACTCCTCACCCGTGCCGTAGGCGTCCACAGTGCCGATCACTGAACGCCAGGCCAGCAGGGCGGCGGCCAGTGCCATCAACACCCCGCCTAGAGCATCGAGGCCGTTGCGCACTCGCTCGGGCGCATGCAGGGTAAAGACGTCGACGATGACGTTGCCGCGGCGTAGCTGGCACAGCGGAAGAAAGCAGACGATAGCGATGCCGCACCCCATCTGAACCAGCTCCACATCGCCGAGCAGGGGCTCGTCGAACAGCGCGCGCATCACGATGCTGTAGGTTGTCATTAACGTCAGCGCCACGAGCAACAGGCCGCCAACGATGGCCAGTAAGCGCGACAATTGGTCGAGCAGACGGCCAAGGGGATCCGCAGGCGCCATAGCGGCCTGAACAACGGGTTCACTCATGATAAATCTCCAGGGCAGTACCTCGCCGGTACTGCCTGTGTATCGATCAGCGGGGTAGCTGCGCGTTGTATTGCTCGATCAGTTGGCGAGCATCCTCGAGCAGCGCTTTGCCGTTCTCGTAGCCCTTGCTCTCAACATCTTTGATCCAGTCTTCACTGACCCGGTTGGTAGCCTTCATCCATTTGGCCTGCTCTTCCGGGGGAAGTACGTAGATCTCGTTCTGGCGGGATTGGGCAAGCTTGTGGCCCGTCTCGACGACCTGGTTGTCCCAGATATGGCCAGCCTGGCGGGAAAGCTCGCGACCACTGTTGGCATCGATGATTTGCTTCAGGTCGTCGGGAAGCTTTTCGTAGGTATCGCTGTTCATCCCGACAATCAGAGCGGTGTGCATCAGAGCCGGCATGCCCGTAGCTGTTTCGGTGTGGTACTTGACCAGTTCGTGTAGCTTCAGCGCTGGCACCACGTCCCAAGGCAGCACCGCACCGTCCACGACGCCTTTAGACAGGGCTTCAGGGACCTGAGGGACGGGCATGGCTACAGGCGTGGCGCCAAGCAGACCGATGGTCTTGGCCGCGGTACGGTTGGCCGCCCGCAGCTTCTGGCCACGGAAGTCCTTGAGCGAGTGGATCGGCTTGTCACTGGTATGCACCAATGCGCCGTCAGTCAGGTGCGTAGCCAGCAAATGCATGTCGGAGAACTCTTTCTGCCCATGCTTCTGGATAAAGTCCCACATGGCCTGGCTACTGGCTTCCGATGAGCTGCTCATGAAGGGCAGTTCAAAGGCGGCGGTCAGCGGAAAGCGGCCGCTGCTGTAGCCCGGCAGGGTCCAGACAATATCGGCAACCCCGTCGCGCACCTGATCGACCAGCTGCGGAGGGGTGCCGCCGAGCTGCATCGAGGGATAGAACTGGAACTGAATGCGACCGTTGGACTGTTGAGTGATGCGCTCTGCCCAAGGCTTGAGGAATTGCGTCTGGGTTACCGAATGGGCCGGAAGAAAGTGGGCCAGTTTCAGTGTGACAACTGACTCATCGGCCTTAACAGCGCCATGCAGCACGAGGGATCCAAGCGCAAACATGGAAAGCAAGGTCTTGGGGAGCTTGAGCATCGCGTCTTCCTTTTCTTATTCATTGTTATGGTCGAACTGAGCGTCTCGAGGCGAGCCGCGCTCGCCTCGACGACCTCGGTTCGTTTCGCCGATGATCCTGCAAGCTCCGGACTTAGCAATCAATCGGACATTCCGCTTACTGTGCGATTATCGAACGTCATTCGTGTGTTTCGCTTAACCGCCAGCTTTTTATAGAGGTGCCTCGGCCTTCGGTCGCTGTGCGTGCCGACCTGCTGCTGGGCGTCTTTCATCAGCACCGCACCGTTTTTTGTGCATGCCTTGCGGCAGGTACTTGGACACCAGCGTGGCGGCGTTTGGCAGTGCCGCGCCGAGGACGATCCCGATCACAGGCGCAAGCCGGCCGGCGCGTGGGGGTTACGGGCAAGGCACCGCCAGGCTGAGGACGGCCAATACCATGCCGGCGGTGGGCAGAGGACGGTTTTACGGCCGAAGCGGTTGGCGTAGGAACGGCGGCAAGGGCGTCGATCTAAAGCCCGACCATGCCGGTGCCCCATCACCGGGCCGAAGGTGTCCGCAACAGATCCCGTTCCTGCAGGGAGGGGGCGTTAAAGCCTGACGGAGATTCGAAACCATTGAACACAACGATCATAAAGCAAGGCCGAGGTCCGGCCACTGGTGGCGAGATGGGGCGATCATCGATCCACGTCTTTCGCATCGACTGCGGCGTTACCCATGGCATTTGCCTTTTATCTTTGTTGACGAAGGCGATGCCGGCGAGAACCGGTATCGCCCACCTTCGGTGACCTGACTCTAAACGCACCCAGGTGAATAAGCGTCTGGCAAATCATTAGTCAGGTATCCGCTTTATCTATCCAGACAGAGGGTCCGTCAAATTCAGAACTCGCGGGCCACAGGGCGAGTGAGAAATCTGCGGCGCGCCAGCTTGGCGTGGGCGTGTTGGTCAACGGTTGGCCACGCTTGTAATGCCTGTCATTCTTGGCTTTGCCAGGACCGACGTAGCGGCAGCGCAGCGATACGGAGAGACCGGCCGACGTAGGACGTCCAGCTCGTAGTCGTTTTGTTCGGTCATGCGCGAAGGCCTGTCGGAGCTTGGATCGAAGCGCACAGCATGCTGTTGGGCACGCTTGAGCACCAGCCTTTCGCTATCAGTCCTGAGCGAGCGCCGAAACTCTCGTTTACCGTTGACCAGCGGGCGTAGCGAGGCGGGAATCACCATGCGGAAGTAAAAGGTTCCGTGACGGTTCCGGGAGAGGTAGGTGGGGGCGAGTTTCATCCTAGGCACCTGCTGATGCCCCACATGGATGTGACCACTCGATGTCACACCTGCCGAAAACGACAGGCTCAGACAGCACAAAGCCCCAGAGTACGGGGCTCTGCGCTTGTGATGGTAAGCCCCGTAATTGCTGGATTTTAGACACAAAAAAGGACGTCCGTGGACGCCCTTAGATCCTGGCCAAATCAAGGCTTCAGCGCATTGTGCAAGAAACTTTGATTTGTTGGAGTGCTCACAGTGAGCGCGAGTGTATGAACCTTTCGAGCCTTGTCAAGGCCTTCATTCACCTATACGCGAGAGGGGTTTGCACGCATTGGCGAGTAGAGCAAGCCTCAGTCGGTTGGGTTTAGGCTGCGTTGAAGCCAAACGTTCCCATGGGTTCGAAGTTATTAATGATCTAGCGAGGCGTCTGCGGGTTTCGAAGGTGTTTGATGGCACACGATCATGATCGACTCGACTCTCGGTCTTATCTAGATTGGGGTTCGAGGTTCACGGAGTGGGCTTGCGTGGAGTGACTGATAGCGACGGTCAGCTTGTAATCGCGGGTGAGCCTGATTCTGGATTTCAATCGCGAGGTGCGAACCGGCGCGAAAAAGGATGGGCTGACATCGCTCGCTCAAGGCATGGTTGCCAGTACCTTATGAGCGAATGTAACCAATTCAGGGCAGTCACCGTTGTTGCTGTTTCGGTCGGCAAAAAAGCCTCGGATGCCTACTGCCGTTGGCCCATCTCGGTGGCAACGTTGGGAGTCACCGACCATCCATGATGCGGTCGGGGATGCCCCAAGCTTATCGCAAACCCAACTGTAGATGGCGGGTTCAGGCTTCTACGCCTAATCACAGCTAAATGCATATGCGTCTAGCGTGGGGGTAGCAACGCAGGACAGCTTGCCGGTAAGGGAAAGCCAAATTCGAGCAAATACCGATTCGAATGCCTTGCTCTTGGAGCAGTTTCATTGCTTCGAGCCCGTCAGGATATGCCTCAACGGCCGCGATCTCATCCGCTAGGACAGTTTCCAGAGTGCTCAATTGTTCAGGGCTTGCACTGATCCCTAAATATGCTGCGGCTTCCGTCAAAGTTATCGGTGATTTCATCAGGGCAGACGCGTCGTCCGGGCGAGGGCGCCGACCATGCGCTTTTCCGATCTTCATCAACTGCCGGTAGGGATGAGACTCATGTTGAATCTTCATCAGCGTCCCG
>DPSI01000133.1:0-322 GCA_003527165.1 Pseudomonas sp. | reverse complement strand
TGAATCTTCATCAGCGTCCCGAAAGCATCAAAAATGACGGCTAGTATGGTCATTTAGTCATTCCGTTACGGCAGGGTAATCGTAGATCAGTTGCATTCAACTGACGTGTTTGATTGGCCCTGGATACTTCGCTATAGCGTGATCGCTAGTTACGAGGATGAAGCCTTCCGTAGCAGCTTGTCCTATGAGCATTCGATCAAATGGGTCGCTGTGAAGAAGAGGCAACGTGGCGGCTACGCTAGAGTGCTGCCTGCATTTGTACAGTTGAGTGTTTTCGCCGTCTCGACGAGATCTTCTTAGTCGTCCGGGGTCAGACTGAAAG
>DPSI01000371.1 GCA_003527165.1 Pseudomonas sp. | reverse complement strand
CCTCGCCGGCTGCACGGCCATGACCCTACAAGCCGAAACCCTCAGCGTGCCGGTCAAGGCGGTAACGGCTGAAGGCGTCGGCGAGTCCGTCGGCATGGTCAAGATCGAGAGCAGCCAGTACGGATTGGTATTCCGCCCCGAGCTATCCGGCCTGGATTCCGGCGCGCATGGTTTTCATATCCACGCCAAGGGCAGTTGTGAACCAGCGGAGAAGGACGGCGAAACCCTCGCTGCTGGCGCAGCCGGAGGCCACTGGGATCCAAAGAATACGGGCAAGCA
This sequence comes from Pseudomonas sp., assembly GCA_003527165.1. Lineage (GTDB taxonomy): Bacteria > Pseudomonadota > Gammaproteobacteria > Pseudomonadales > Pseudomonadaceae > Stutzerimonas. Next base: position 7,977 of record DPSI01000371.1, on the reverse strand, counting down.
TGGCGAGCCGTGGGGGGATGGCCATATGGGCGATCTGCCCGCACTGATGGTCGACGGCGAAGGCCAGGCCAACCAGCCGGTGCTGGCACCCCGCCTGAAAAGCCTTGGCGACATCAAGGGCCTGGCATTGATGGTTCACAAGGGCGGCGACAACCATTCCGACCACCCGCAGCCGCTCGGGGGCGGAGGCGCTCGGGTCGCTTGCGGAGTGATTGAGTAAGAGCAGCTGGAAGAGACGGCCCAGGCTTCAGCTTCGAGAGCGGCTTCCGGGCCGCTATTCATCCCTGCGAAGGTCCGGCGGGATAGGCAGATCGCTCAGCGGGTCCGGTCGCTTGCCCTTGCCGGAGCGGTACTGGCGTAGCTGGTAGACATACGCCAGCACCTGCGCCACCGCGAGATAAAGTCCTGCAGGGATTTCCTGGTCGAGCTCGGTGGAGTAATACACCGCCCGCGCCAGCGCCGGAGATTCGAGCACCGTCACCTGATGCTCGTTGGCGATTTCGCGAATCTTCAGGGCGACGAAGTCGCCGCCCTTGGCCACCAGCATCGGTGCCCCGCCCTTGTCGCCGTCGTATTTCAACGCCACGGCGAAGTGGGTCGGGTTGGTAATGACGACATCGGCCTCCGGCACCGCCTGCATCATCCGGCGCTGGGCGGCATCACGCTGCAACTGGCGAATCCGCGATTTGACCTCGGGCTTGCCTTCGCTGTCCTTGTATTCGTCGCGCACTTCCTGCTTGGTCATCATCAGCTTCTGCTTGTTATCCCAGAGCTGGAACGGCACATCCACCGCGGCGATCAGGATCAGCCCGCAGGCCATCCACAGTGCACACCAGCCCACCACCTCGGCACTGTGCATGATGGCGAGATCCAGCGGCTGCTTGGCGATGGACAGCAGGTCATCCTGATAGGCGCCGAGCACCGCCAGCGCCACCAACAGCACCACGAGAAACTTGCCCAGCGCTTTCAGCAGCTCCACTAGCGCCTTGGTCGAGAACATCCGCTTCAAACCGGGACCGGGGTTCATGCGGCTGAACTTGGGCGCCATCGCCTTGGCCGAAAACAGCCAGCCGCCCAGCGAGATCGGACCGATGATGGAGACGAGCAGCAGCACGATGAGCAGTGGCATGATGGCTTCGAGCGCGATCATGCCACTGCTCATCAGCAGCCGCACCATGGCGGTTTCGTCCAGCAGGGTTTCGCGGCTCAGGTCGAAGCTGCCTTGCATCATGGCCATCAGGCTACCGGCCAGGCTACCGCCGGAGGCCAGCAAACCGCCGATCCCCCCCAGCGTAACCGCCACCGTGTTCAGTTCACGTGAACGGGCAAGCTGGCCTTTTTCACGGGATTCACGGAGACGTTTCTCCGTGGGTTCCTCGCTTTTGTCGGCACCACTTTCGCTCTCAGCCATTCAGGGCCTCCGACACCGCTAAAGAAGGTGTCCGCATCAACGTAGCCCGATCAGTTCGCGCAGCATGCCCAGCGCTTCGCTGACGAAGGTCTGATACTGCGCGAGGATATCGGCCATGCCGATCCAGACGATGATCAGGCCGAGCACCAGGGTCAACGGGAAGCCGATCGAGAAGATGTTCAACTGTGGCGCCGCACGGGTCATCAGGCCGAAGGCCAGATTGACGACCAGTAGCGCGGTGATTGCCGGCAACACCAGCAGCAAGCCGGCACCCAGCACCCAGCCGAGCTTGCCCGCCACTTCTGAGAAGTGATTGGTACCGACCAGCCAGCCACCGATCGGCAAAGTCACGAAACTTTCGGTGAGGATTTCCAGCACGACCAGATGACCGTTCATGGCCAGGAACAGCAGTATCACCAGCATGTTGAAGAACTGGCCAATCACCGGCACCGAGACGCCATTGGCCGGATCGACCATCGAGGCGAAGCCCAATCCCATCTGCATGGCAAGCAGCTGGCCGGAGACGATGAACACCTGAAAAAACAACTGCAGCACGAACCCCAGCATCACGCCGATCAATATCTGCTCGGCAATCAATACCAGGGCCTGCGCACTCAACGCCTCGACGACCGGAACCGGCGGCAGCGCCGGTACCAGCACCACCGCAATGGCGACTGCGAGATACAGCCGCACGCGCATCGGCACCAGCTGGGTTCCAATGATCGGCATGCTCATCAGCAGCGCCGCGATGCGAAACAGTGGCAGCAGAAACTGCCCGACCCAGGCGCCGATCTGGGCATCGCTGAGCTCAAGCATCGGCGCGCGCCTTACGCGAGGCACAAATCATCACGGCTATCCGATGATCAGCGGGATGTTCTGGATCAGGCCCTGGGTGTATTCCATCAGCTCGCGAACCAGCCAGGGTCCCGCCCATATCAGCGTCATCAGCATGACCAGCAGGCGTGGCAGAAAACTCAGGGTTTGTTCGTTGATCTGCGTCGCCGCCTGGAACATCGCCACTACCAGGCCGACCAGCAGACTCGGCACCACCAGCACACCGACGATCATGGCGGTCATCCACAGGCTTTCTCGAAACAGGTCAACCGCGACTTCGGGTGTCATGAAATCCCCCTAGAGCGTGCCGAAACTGCTGGCGAGCGTGCCGATGATCAGGCCCCAGCCATCGACCAGCACGAACAGCATGATCTTGAACGGCAACGAGATGATCAACGGTGAAAGCATCATCATGCCCATCGCCATCAGGACGCTGGCCACGACCATGTCGATGATGAGGAACGGGATGAAGATCATGAAGCCGATCTGGAAGGCGGTTTTCAGCTCCGAGGTCACGAATGCCGGGACCAGAATCGTCAGAGGCGCGGCGTCAGGCGTCTGGATATCGGTCCGGCGCGATAGCCGCACGAACAGCTCCAGATCGCTCTCGCGGGTTTGCGCGAGCATGAAGTTCTTCAACGGCACCTCTGCCCGATCGATCGCATCCGGCGCGGATAATTGCTCGTTCAGATAGGGCTGCACCGCCTCGTTGTTAATCCGCTCGAACACCGGCGCCATGATGAACAGCGTGAGAAATATCGTCAGCCCGACGAGGATCTGGTTCGAAGGCGTCTGCTGCAAGCCCAGCGCCTGACGCAAAATGGAAAAGACAATGATGATCCGAGTAAAGCTGGTCATCAGCATGACGAACGCCGGAATGAAGCTCAGCGCCGTCATGATCAGCAGAATCTGCAGGCTGACCGAATACTCCTGCTGCCCCTCGGCATCGGTGCTCAAGGTGATCGCCGGTATCGACAGCGGATTGTCGCCCTGGGTAATCAGGCCCCCGGCGTCCTGGCCCAGAGCGAACGGAGCGGCCAACACCAGCAGGACCGCGAGCAACAATCGAAGCATCAATGCTTGTCCTTCTGGTCCCTGCCAAGCAGCTCCATCAGGCGCTGAGCAAACTCCGGGTTGGCCGGCTCGGCGTCCGGTAAATGAACCGGTTCCTCAAGCACATGCAGAGGCGTGATGCGGCCAGCGCTCAGGCCGAGTAGCACCTGTTCGCTGCCGACCTGCACCAACACCAGCCGCTCGCGAGGACCGAGGGCATGGCTGGAAATCAGCTTGATGGCCTGGTTGCCGCGCGGATTGAGCTGCTGCATCCGACGCAGCAACCAGGCGAGCAGGAAGATCAGACCAATCACCAGCAACAGGCCCAATAGCAGTTTGCTCATCTGCGTACCCATGCCGGAGCTGTTCATGCTCGCCGCAGGCTCGGCAGCCATTGCCGGCAATGCCAGCAACAGCGGTAAGAAGGCCGAGAAGCGCATGTCAGCGCAACTTCTTGATGCGTTCGCTCGGACTGATCACGTCAGTCAAACGAATGCCGAACTTCTCGTTCACCACCACCACTTCACCGTGGGCGATCAGGGTGCCGTTGACCAGCACATCCAGCGGCTCGCCTGCCAGCCGGTCGAGCTCGACCACCTAGCCCTGATTAAGCTGTAGCAGGTTGCGGATGCTGATCTCGGTGCTGCCGACTTCCATGGAAATCGACACGGGGATGTCGAGGATCACATCCAGATTGGGCCCCTCGAGTCCTACTGGCATGGCGGTCTGTTTCGGGCTGCTGCCAAACTCCTCCAGCGGCGCCCGCGGCGGCGTCGGCGCAGCGGCCGGGCCCTGATTCAGTAGCGCGTCGATGTCGTCCTGATTGGCGTCACCTGCCTCAGCGAGCGCGGAGGCCCATTCATCGGCCAGCGCCTGCTCTTCAGCTGATGTGCGTTCGTGTTCGTCTGCCATTGCGATTCCTCGACCGGCTGATAATAGTTAGGCTTTGAATCAACGGGGTCGCAGTACGGATTCAAGCACCTGCAGGGCCAGATTGCCCTTGTGCGCGCCCAGCTTGACCTTGAACGCCGGCATGCCATTGGCACGCATGATCATGTCTTCGGGCATTTCCACCGGAATCACATCGCCCGGCTGCATATTGAGAATGTCGCGCAATTTGAGCTGGCGCCGCACCACCGTCGCACTGAGCGGCACGTTCACGTCGAGGACGTCCTCACGCAACGCATTGACCCAGCGCTCGTCCTGATCGCTGACATCCGACTGGAAGCCGGCGTCGAGCATTTCGCGGATTGGCTCGATCATCGAGTACGGCATGGTCACGTGGAAATCGCCGCCGCCGCTCTCGAGCTCGATATGGAAGGTCGACACCACGACCACCTCGCTCGGGCTGACGATATTGGCCAGCGCCGGATTCACTTCCGAATGCACATACTCGAAGTTGACATCGAGCACCGCATGCCAGGCTTCCTTCAGATCGACGAACGCCTGGTCCAGCACCATCCGCACGACACGTAGCTCGGTGGGTGTGAACTCGCGGCCTTCGATCTTGGCGTGCCGGCCGTCGCCACCAAAGAAATTGTCCACCAGCTTGAACACCAGCTTGGCATCGAGGATGAACAGGGAAGTCCCACGCAGTGGCTTGATCTTCACCAGATTGAGGCTGGTTGGTACGTACAGCGAGTGTACGTACTCGCCGAACTTCATCACCTGCACGCCCCCCACCGACACATCGGCCGAGCGACGCAGCAGGTTGAACATGCTGATGCGGGTATAGCGGGCAAAACGCTCATTGACCATTTCCAGCGTAGGCATACGTCCACGGACGATGCGGTCCTGGCTGGTCAGGTCATAACTTTTGATGCTGCCCGGTTCGGCATCGCTTTCGGTATCGACCAGACCGTCGTCGACCCCGTGCAGGAGCGCATCGATCTCGTCTTGCGAGAGCAGGTCTTGAACAGCCATCTACAACGACCCCTATTGCAATACGAAGTTGGTGAACAGCACTTGCTCGATCGCAAGCTTGCCGATTTCCTTCTGCGCCAGTTCCTGGACGCTGGCGGTCGCCTGTTGCCGAAGCATCTCCTGCCCTACCGGCGTGGCCAGCGTGGCGAACTCCTGACTGGAAAACAGCATAACCAGTTGATTGCGCAACAGCGGCATGTGTTCCTTCAGTGCGTCGAGCCCCGCCTGGTCACGCGACATCAAGGCCACGCTAACCTGCATGTAGCGCTGACGACCACCGCTGTTGGTGAAGTTGACGATGAATGCCGGTGCCAACACTTCATAGATCGCCGCCTGCTGCTGGGGTGCCGCCTGGGTTTGCGCAACGTCGTCCGATTGTGATTCGGATGCGCCTCGGGACATGAAATAGAACGTGCTCCCTACCGACAACCCGACCGCTAACAGCAAGCCGAGCACGATCAGGATAATCAGCTTGAGCTTACCCTTCCCGTCGGTCGAAGCTGCAGGACTCGCTACGTCTGGGGGTCCCTGTTTCTTAGCCATGCCAATTATCCGTCATCACCGGTGATTCCACTCGTATCAATGCGTTACGAGCAACTGCTGTGCCAAAGTATCGGCCAGGGAAGGACCGCCGTAAACGATTGCCATGCGCTGCTGGCCAATTTGTAGACGAATAGTCCGGCTCGTCGCGTTCTGCGGAGGCAAAAAAAAACCGGGCGCCAAGCCCGGTTCCGTGTCAGCACAACCGCTATCAGGCGTAGTAGTCCACCAGACCACGATCGCGGCCAGTACGATTGGTGCTGACTTCCATCGTACCCTGAGTGATCTCCTCATCCCCCGCGGACGATGCGCCCGGCACGCCCCGGCCACGCGAATCACCACCACCTTCGCCCTGCCAGCCTCGAGATTGGTCGGAGACGTTCACATCCATCGTCATGCCCTGTTGCGCAAACATATCGCGCAATCGCTGCATCTGCCCTTCCAGCGCATCACGAACTCCCGCATGAGGGCTGAGGAAGGTCACCTGGGTCTGATCCTTGTTCATGTCGATACGGACCTCCATGCGCCCCAACTCGGCCGGGTCTAGCTGGATCTCGGCGGACTTCAGGTTCTGGCTCGACAACCACATCACCCTGTCGACCACCGCTTCGCTCCAGCCAGACTGCTGCATCTGTACCGGTTGCCCCGGCACCACGGTCGGTCGCTGCGCCAGCTGGACCTGGTTCTGCTGAGCGATCGCCTGAGTCAGCGGATTGAGCCGGTTAATTGCCGTATCGGCAGCGCTTGTGCGGCTTTCCTTCGGCGCGTCCAGGTTTTCGAGCAGCTCACCGAAGCCCTCTTCCAGCGTGAGTTCCTCGGACTCTGCATTGAGCGCTTCATCTGCGAGAAGGCTCGCCGGGAGCGCGTCCTGACCATCCGCCGATGCTTCATTCGGCATGAGATTGGAGAACGGACTTTTCTGGACCGAAGACTGGAACTCCAGCGAACGCTGCCCAATCAGTTCCGTCTCGCCCTCTGCTTCGGAGTCCTGAACGGTCGCCTGCACCTGAGCCAGGCCAACCAGGAACTCGCTGCCGGTCAGCGGCGGCTCCTCGCCGACGCTCCCCTGCCCGCCCATGCCGAACAGCAGCAGTGGGTCGAGTTCGGCCTCGGCGTTCTGAGAATCGCTGTCGGCCATCTCGCTTTCGGCAGGCAATTCATTGCCGGCTTCGGCCGCAGCCGGCTTTTCGCTGCCGTCCGCCTTGACGGTTTCCTGCCTCGGCTTTTCGCTTGCCGGCTTGTCACCGGCAGGTTTAGCGGCACAATCCTGGCGCTCGGCCGGCTTGGCCTGGCGTTCCTTCGCGTAGACGTTGGCGAAGCTGGAAGGCTCGTCCCGACTGGATTGCGGGGCAGGCTTGGTCGACGCACTCGCTGCCTTGGCAGCAGCGGTGGGTGCCTTGATATTGAGCAACAGATCGGGGGAAACGGCCATGGGTCTTTCCGCTGAGGATAATGACGTGCGTTTCCTAAAGCAAAGTACGGGCCAGAGGGTTCGTTTGTGTTTACAACCAGCCTTGGTGACGCTTGATGCGAGCGCGTCGGGCCAGGCAGAAATCAGCCGGGCCCGCCGCAACGCTGGCGTTCGGCTCGATAGAGAATCCGCACGATGGCGAACTCTCGCTCGATGCGTTCGATCAGTTCGGGAGCCTCATCGAGCTGCTCGAGCCGTGCGGCCTCTTCCAGGTCGCGACAAAGTTCCGCCAGTAGCGCTGCCCCCATGTTGCTGCAACTGCCCTTGAAGCTATGAGCAGCCTGACGCAGATCTTCCGCACGGTCGCTCCGGCAGGCGTTCTGCAACAGGTGCAGCCGCTCTTCCGAATCCGCGAGAAAGGTATCCAGCAGCGCCGGATACTCCGCCTCCATCACGTCCTGCAAAGTCGCCAGCACGCAGCTGTCGAGATGATCGACCACGGATACGCTCCTGGCTGGAAAAACAGCGAAATTAGGCATGACCGCCCCAGTGGAACTCCACGTTCAGGACCTTGCCATCCGACTGCCAATAGAAGCGTTCACTCAGCTGGCAGATCATCCGCAGGCCCCGCCCTCCCAGGCATTCAGCACAGTACTGCTTGTTCAGGGCTCGCTGCACGTCGAACCCCGGACCGCTGTCACGCACGCCGATGCGCAAATAACCCTTGGTCCCTTCGGACTTGACGCTCAGGTCGATGGATACGAAGCCTTCGGTGAGCTCGTCCAGCCGCCGCTGGTGCTCCTGA
>DPSI01000372.1 GCA_003527165.1 Pseudomonas sp. | reverse complement strand
TCGACTGCAGCAAGAACACCCGTTACCCGATCCTCGGCGCAACCATCCAGCGGCGCGGTGGCGTCGCCCGCCACGATGCGGTGGCCTGGGGCTATGCCCGCGCCGCCGATGCGGCGGGGGTCGACCTGTTGCAGCAGACCGAAGTGACCGGCTTTCGCAAACAGGACGGCGTGGTCATCGGCGTCGAGACCAACAAGGGGTTCATCGGCGCCAAGCGCGTCGGCGTGGTCACCGCTGGCAACTCCGGGCACATGGCCAAACTTGCCGGCTTCCGCCTGCCGATCGAGTCGCATCCGCTGCAAGCGCTGGTATCCGAGCCGATCAAGCCGGTCATCGACAGCGTCATCATGTCCAACGCCGTGCACGGCTACATCAGCCAGTCGGACAAGGGCGACCTGGTCATCGGTGCCGGCATCGACGGCTATGTCGGCTATGGCCAACGCGGCTCCTATCCCACCATCGAACACACGCTGCAGGCCATCGTCGAGATGTTCCCGGTGCTCTCGCGGGTGCGCATGAACCGCCAATGGGGCGGCATCGTCGACACCACGCCGGATGCCTGCCCGGTGATCAGCAAGACGCCGGTCAAGAACCTGTTCTTCAACTGCGGCTGGGGCACCGGCGGCTTCAAGGCTGCCCCCGGCTCCGGCCATGTGTTCGCGGCGAGCCTGGCCAAGGGCGAGATGCACCCACTGGCCAAGCCCTTCGCCATGGATCGCTTCCATACCGGCGCACTGATCGATGAGCACGGCGCGGCGGCAGTAGCGCACTAAACGACCCAGACGGCAGCAGTGCCGGAGGCCAGACGATGACGAGCCCCGCTCCATCGAGCCTCTAGCCTCCAGCGAAATCGCTTCACGGAGACACCACCATGCTGAACATTTTCTGCCCCCACTGCGGGGAGCTGCGTAGCGAAGAGGAATTCCATCCCGCGGGCCAGGCACATATCGCACGACCTGAAGACCCGAGCGCCTGCAGCGACGCCGAGTGGGGCGAGTACCTGTTCTTCCGCGACAACCCGCGCGGCCTGCATCACGAGCTGTGGCTGCACGAGGCCGGCTGCCGCAAGTACTTCAACGCGACACGGCACACCATCAGCTACGAGATCGTCGAGACCTACAAGATCGGCGAAAAGCCTGGCGTGACCGAAACCGCACGCGTCGAGAAGAAACCGCTGACGCAAGGAGCGACGGCATGAGCCAGATCAATCGCCTGTCCAAGGGTGGTCGCATCGACCGCAACCAGCCACTGACCTTCACCTTCAACGGCCAGCGCTACCAGGGCTATGCCGGTGACAGCCTGGCCTCGGCCTTGCTGGCCAACGGGGTCGACACCATCGGCCGCAGTTTCAAGTACTCCCGTCCGCGCGGCATCGTCGCCGCCGGTGCCGAAGAGCCCAACGCCGTGCTGCAGATCGGCTCGCGTGAAGAAACGCAGATCCCCAACGTGCGCGCCACACAACAGGCGCTGTACGCCGGCCTGGTCGCCAACAGCACCAACGGCTGGCCGAGCGTCGACAAGGACATGATGGGCATCATCGGCAAGGTCGGCGGCAAGCTGATGCCGCCCGGCTTCTACTACAAGACCTTCATGTACCCCTCCTCGCTGTGGATGACCTACGAAAAGTACATCCGCAAGGCCGCAGGTCTCGGTCGGGCGCCGACCGAGAACGACCCGGATATTTACGATCACCTCAATCAGCATTGCGACGTGCTGGTGGTCGGTGCCGGCCCCGCCGGCCTGGCCGCCGCGCTGGCGGCGGCGCGCAGCGGCGCCCGTGTGATCCTGGCTGACGAGCAGGAAGCCTTCGGTGGCAGTCTGCTCGATACCCGGGAAACCCTCGACGGCAAGCCAGCGAGCGAATGGGTCGATGCGGTCATCGCCGAACTGCAAAGCCTGCCGGACGTGACCCTGCTGCCGCGTGCCACGGTGAACGGCTACCACGACCACAACTTCCTCACAATCCACCAGCGCCTGACCGACCATCTTGGCGAAACCGCGCCGTTCGGTGCGTTCGCCCAAATACAGCCGCGCCAGCGCATGCACCGGGTGCGGGCCGGTCGCGTGGTGCTGGCCGCCGGTGCCCATGAGCGGCCGCTGGTGTACGCCAACAACGACGTGCCGGGCAACATGCTGGCCGGCGCAGTGTCCACCTATTTGCGCCGTTATGGCGTGGCGCCGGGCAAGCAGCTGGTGCTGTCGACCAACAACGACTACGCCTACCGCGTCGCTCTCGACTGGCTCGATGCCGGCCTCAAGGTGGTCGCCGTTGCCGATGCCCGCAGCAACCCACGCGGAAGCTGGGTTGAGGAAGCACGTTCGCGCGGTGTACGCGTGCTAACCGGCAGTGCGGTGGTCGATGTGCGCGGCAGCAAGCGGGTGGAAGGCGCCCGCGTCGCGGCCATCGATCCGCAGAGCATGCAAGTGACCAGCCCCGGCGAGTGGCTGGCGTGCGACCTGATCGCCAGCTCTGGCGGCTACAGCCCGGTGGTGCACCTGGCCTCGCACCTGGGCGGCAAGCCGACCTGGCGCGACGACATTCTCGCCTTCGTGCCCGGCGAAGCCTTCCAGAAGCGCATCTGCGCCGGTGCGGTGAACGGTGTGTTCAAGCTCGGCGATGTGCTGGCCGATGGCTTCGAGGCGGGTGTCAAGGCCGCGCTTGAACTGGGTTACAAGGCCAGCAGCGGCACCCTTCCGCGCGCCGAGGACCGTGTCGAGGAGCCCGCTCTCGCGCTCTTCCAGGTTCCTCATGAGAAGCCCACGGCACGTGCGCCCAAACAGTTTGTCGACCTGCAGAATGACGTGACCGCTACCGGCATCGAGCTGGCGGTGCGCGAAGGCTTCGAGTCGGTCGAGCACGTCAAGCGCTACACCGCGCTGGGCTTCGGCACCGATCAGGGCAAGCTGGGCAATATCAACGGACTGGCGATTGCCGCGCGGGCGTTGGGGGTGAGCATCCCAGAGATGGGCACCACCATGTTCCGCCCCAACTACACACCGGTGAGCTTCGGCGCCGTAGCCGGTCGCCACTGCGGCGCGCTGTTCGAGCCCAAGCGCTACACCGCCATGCAGGCCTGGCACCTGCAGAACGGCGCCGAGTTCGAGGATGTCGGTCAGTGGAAGCGTCCCTGGTATTTCCCCAAGTCGGGCGAAGACATCCACGCAGCCGTGGCGCGCGAGTGCCGGGTGGTGCGCAACAGCGTGGGCATTCTCGATGCTTCGACGCTTGGCAAGATCGACATTCAGGGCCCCGACGCCCGTGAGTTCCTCAATCGCATCTATACCAACGCCTGGACCAAACTGGACGTGGGCAAGGCGCGCTACGGGCTGATGTGCAAGGAAGACGGCATGGTCTTCGACGATGGTGTGACCGCTTGCCTGGCCGACAACCACTTCCTGATGACCACCACCACCGGCGGCGCGGCCCGTGTGCTGCAGTGGCTGGAGATCTACCACCAGACCGAATGGCCGGAGCTGAAAGTGTTACGCACCTCGGTCACCGACCACTGGGCGACCATGACGCTGTCCGGCCCCAACAGCCGCAAGCTACTGTCCGAGGTGACCGACATCGATTTGGACAAGGAGGCCTTTCCTTTCATGGCCTGGAAGGAAGGCCT
>DPSI01000042.1 GCA_003527165.1 Pseudomonas sp. | reverse complement strand
ATACGCCGAAGGCTATCCGGGCAAGCGTTACTACGGCGGTTGCGAGCACGTCGATAAGGTCGAGGCGCTGGCCATCGCACGTGCCAAGGCGTTGTTCGGCGCCGACTACGCCAACGTCCAGCCGCATTCCGGCTCGTCCGCCAACTCGGCGGTTTATCTGGCGCTGCTGCAGCCGGGCGACACCATTCTCGGCATGAGCCTGGCCCATGGCGGGCACCTGACCCACGGTGCCAAGGTCAGCTCGTCCGGCAAGCTGTATAACGCCGTGCAATACGGCATCGACACCGACACCGGCCTGATCGACTACGACGAGGTGGAGCGTCTGGCTGTCGAGTGCCAGCCGAAGATGATCGTGGCCGGCTTCTCGGCCTACTCGAAAACCCTGGATTTCCCCCGCTTCCGCGCCATCGCCGACAAGGTCGGTGCCTACCTGTTCGTCGACATGGCCCACGTGGCCGGTCTGGTCGCCGCAGGCGTGTACCCGAACCCGGTGCCTTTCGCCGACGTGGTCACCACCACCACCCACAAGACCCTTCGCGGTCCGCGCGGCGGCCTGATCCTGGCGCGTGCCAATGCCGACATCGAGAAGAAGCTGAACTCTGCCGTATTCCCGGGCGCCCAAGGCGGCCCGCTGGAGCATGTCATCGCGGCCAAGGCGGTGTGCTTCAAGGAAGCGCTGCAGCCTGAGTTCAAGGTTTATCAGCAGCAGGTGGTGAACAATGCCCAGGCAATGGCCGAAGTGTTCGTCCAGCGTGGCTTCGATGTGGTTTCCGGCGGCACTCAGAACCATCTGTTCCTGCTCAGCCTGATCAAGCAGGACATCACCGGTAAGGATGCCGACGCCGCCCTGGGTCGCGCTCATATCACCGTGAACAAGAACAGCGTGCCGAACGATCCGCGCTCGCCCTTCGTCACTTCAGGTCTGCGCATCGGTACCCCGGCCGTCACGACTCGTGGCTTCGGTGAAGCCGAGTGCCGTGAACTGGCCGGCTGGATCTGCGACATCCTCGACAAGATGGGTGACGAGTCGGTGATAGACGCCGTGCGTGGCAAGGTCGAGGCCGTCTGCGCCAAGTTCCCGGTCTACGGTAAGTAATAATCATCGCAGCAGCGAGAGCCCGGCCATTGCCGGGCTTTTTTGTTTTTGCACAGCGGGGTCGGGTGGCCTGCGGTCAGGAAAGGGACGGTAAATCCTGGGCGCGGCTCACCGCCTGGGTTAGTTTTCGGCAACGTTCCGCCAGAGGGGCGTGCTATCCGGAGAGGCTCGATGCAGCTCAAACATAAGATCGCCGCGCTCAGCATTCTGCCATTGCTGCTGGCCGTGGCGGTCGTTTGCGCGCTGGTCTTTGTTCAGAATCAACGGCTGGGCGAGCAGCAGGCGCAGCTGATCGAGGCCAGCATTCTGGCGAGCAAGCAAGCTGAGCTGAAAAATTACGTAGAGATGGCCACTAGCATTATCGCGCCGCTTTACGACAGCGGCCGGGATGACGACGAGACCAAGCAGAAGGTGCTCGCGGCGCTGAGCCGGTTCAGCTTTGGCAGCGATGGCTACTTTTTCGTCTACGACCAAAGCGGGCGCAACCTGATGCATCCGCGCCAGCGCGAGCTGGTGGGGCAGAACTTGTGGAACATGACCGATCCGAACGGCCTGCCGGTGATCCAGGCGCTGATACACAGCGCAAAAAGCGGCGAAGGTTTTCAGCGCTATGCCTGGCAGAAACCCTCGACCGGGCAGTTCGCGGCGAAGCTCGCCTATGTGGTGATGCTCGACCGCTGGGGCTGGATGCTCGGCACCGGGCTCTATCTCGAGGACGTCGACCAGGCGATCCTGAAAGTACGCGAAGAGGTCTCCAGCGGTATCCACACCACCATGCTGGCGATCGCCGGTGTTGCGCTGGTCGCGGTGCTACTGGTCTTCGCCAGCGGCCTGACGCTGAATGTCAGCGAGCGTCGACTGGCGGATCGCAAGCTGCAGGTGCTGACCCAGCGCATCGTCAGCCTGCAGGAAGAGGAGCGCTCGCGCGTGTCTCGTGAACTGCATGACGGCATCAGCCAGCTGCTGGTGTCGATCAAGTTCCAGTTCGAACTGGCCAGTCATGAGCTCGCCGGCGGCAATCCCAAGGCGCTGGAAACGCTGGATGCCGGCGTCGAGCGTCTGGCCGGAGCGATTGGCGAGGTGCGGCGAATCTCCCACGATCTGCATCCTTCGCTGCTGGATACGCTGGGCCTATCGGCGGCGATTGGCCAGCTTGTGGCTGAGTTCGAGCAGCGTAGCGGGCTGAAGATGCTCTACAGCAATAGCCTCGGCGATGGCGCTCCTGATGATTCGGTGGCCGTCGCGTTGTTCAGGGTATTGCAGGAGGCGCTGACCAATATCGAACGGCACGCCGCGGCGCAGTCTGTTCACATCAGTCTGGACGGTGACGCCGCATCGGTGCGCCTGCGGGTTCGGGATGATGGCGTCGGCTTCAATCCGCGCCGGCTCGACAGCATCAAGGGCGGCGGCATCGGCCTGCGCAACATCCGTGAACGGGTGGAGCACTTCGGTGGGCGTTTCAGTCTGCTCTCGGCAACCAGCGGCACCGAGCTGGACGTGACCTTGCCGGCTCGGGCCGGTTGACATTGGACTCTCTAATAATAAGAGGCTCGCTCAATGAATCCGCAAGTTTGCATCAAGGTGGTACTGATCGACGACCATGCCTTGGTTCGGGACGGCATCCGCGCGTTGCTGATGGCCGTACCCGAACTGGACGTGGTCGGCGAAGCTGGCAGCGGCGCCGAAGCCTTCGAGCTGCTTGGTCGCGTGCCGGCGGACGTGGTGCTGATGGACATCGGTCTAAAAGATATCAACGGACTCGAACTGACCCAATCGCTGCGCAAAGCTTTTCCTGATATCCGGGTGCTGATGCTGAGCATGTACGACAATCAGGAATACGTGAACACCTCGGTGAAGGTCGGCGCTTGCGGTTATGTGCTGAAGGACGCACCGTCGCGGGAGATCATCCTTGCCATCGAGGCAATTGCAGCTGGCGGCACCTACTACAGCAGTGGAGTTGCCGAGAAGCTGGCCAGCCGCGGTGCCGAGGAGCGCGAATTGACCCCACGCGAACGAGAGGTGTTGCTGATGTTGGCTCAGGGGCATAACAACAAGACCATGGCGCGCGCCCTGCAGATCAGCGTGCGGACGGTAGAAACCCATCGGCTGAGCATTCGCCGCAAGCTCGATATCGATCGGCCAGCGGACCTGATGAAGCATGCGATGGTCCACGGTTGGCTGCCCGGACAGCACTAACGGCATTCTTCACGTTCAAACCAGGCGGTTCGAATGCCTCGCTTCACGGCACGCAGCGCTGCGCTGCGGCTAACCGGATTGCCCATTTCTCACGTCTGGATGCGCCATGCCCACCAATTCCGCTGGATCGATCCCGCCGCCACCGCTGGTCTACCTGGTATTCATCGGCTGCGCCTGGGGGCTGGCCAGGTGGGTGCCGCTGGATTTGCCGCCTCATGAACTGGCGACCTACAGCGGCTGGGTTCTGATTGCCCTCGGTGTTCTGCTGATGGTCTGGGCGGCCTGTGAGATGTTTCGTCATCACACCACCCTCAACCCCTACGGCAAGCCGAGCAGCCTCTTGCAAAGCGGCCCATTCCGCTTCTCGCGCAACCCGATCTACCTGGCCGATACGCTCGTTTACTGCGGCATTGCGCTGCTGCTTGCCAGCCTCTGGCCTTGGCTGCTGCTGCCCTTGCTGATCGCCAGCATGCAGCGCACCGTGATCGTTCATGAAGAGCATTTGCTGACGCGGCTGTTCGGTGACCAATACCGCGCGTACCGGCGCCGCGTGCGGCGCTGGCTCTGATCGCTGCCTTGGCGAGGCGGGCTTGGCCTATAGTCAAAGAAGATTTATCGGGAGTGAAATCGATGAGTGACACCAACAGCGACCGTCGGCGCTTTCAGCGCATCGACTTCGACGCCGCAACGGAGCTTGTCCAGGGCCAGGATCGCTGGCCGGTCGAGCTGCACGATTTGTCATTGAAAGGACTGCTGGTCCACCGCCCGGCGAACTGGAGCGCCGATCCCACGCAACCGTTCGAAGCGCGGATTCGCTTGTCTGACGATGCCGAGGTGCGCATGAAAGTCGAGATGATGCACGCCGAGGGCGAACTGATCGGTTTCGTGTGCCGACACATCGACGTCGATTCGATCAGCCATCTGCGGCGCCTGGTCGAGCTGAATCTCGGCGATGGAGCGCTGCTTGAGCGAGAGCTGGCTGCGCTCGGCGAAGGTTAAAAGCTGAGCACCTACGCCAACTGGTCAGGGTGCTTGCAGAGTCGCCAAGTCGATGGAGCCGTCCGCTCGGCTTTCTAGCGCTACTCGAACAGTGCGTCCAGCGCCTGTTCGAGCCGCGTCACGGCGATGATCTGCAGGCCCGCTGGCGCTTCCTTCGGTGCATTGCCCTTGGGCACGATGGCGCGCTTGAAGCCGTGTTTAGCGGCTTCCTTCAGACGCTCCTGACCGCTGGGCACCGGCCGAATCTCACCGGATAGACCCACTTCGCCGAAAACCAGCAGGTCCGTGTCCAGCGGTCGGTTGCGCAGGCTGGAAATCACTGCGGCCATCAGCGCCAGGTCCGAGGCTGTCTCAAGCACCTTCACACCGCCGACCACGTTGATGAACACGTCCTGGTCGTAGGTGGGAATGCCGCCGTGGCGATGCAGCACTGCGAGCAGCATGGCCAGGCGGTTCTGGTCCAGGCCCAGGGTGACGCGACGTGGATTGGCCATGTGGCTGGTGTCGACCAGCGCTTGTACTTCCACCAGCATCGGTCGGGTGCCTTCCCAGGTGGCCATGACCACGCTGCCGGGCACCGATTCCTGGGCGCGGGTCAGGAAGATCGCTGAAGGGTTGGTGACTTCCTTAAGGCCCTTGTCGGTCATGCCGAACACGCCCAGTTCGTTGACCGCGCCGAAGCGATTCTTCACCGCGC
Source organism: Pseudomonas sp. (assembly GCA_003527165.1). GTDB lineage: Bacteria > Pseudomonadota > Gammaproteobacteria > Pseudomonadales > Pseudomonadaceae > Stutzerimonas. Next base: position 2,458 of record DPSI01000042.1, on the reverse strand, counting down.
GGAGCAGGCGCAGGCGGCCATCGGATTCGCCTTCGAAATACAACACGGTGTCTACCATGTGCTCCAGCACCCGCGGCCCGGCCAGCGCGCCTTCCTTAGTGACGTGGCCGACCAGGAAGATCGCCGTGCCGCTCTGCTTGGCGAAGCGCACCAGCAGGGCCGCGCTTTCGCGCACCTGGGCCACTCCGCCAGGCGCCGATTGCAGCTGTTCGGTGAAGATGGTCTGGATCGAGTCGATGACCATCACCTTGGGCTTTTCCAGTCGTGCGGTGGCGATGATCGATTCGATGCAGGTTTCGGTCATCACTTTGAGCTTGTCCTGCGGCAGATCCAGGCGACGCGCGCGCATGGCCACCTGCTGCTGGGATTCCTCGCCGGTGACGTAGAGTGCTGGAAACTGACGGGCAACGTTGCACAGGGTCTGCAACAGAATGGTCGACTTGCCGATCCCGGGATCGCCGCCGATCAGCACCACCGAACCATCCACCAGTCCGCCACCCAATACCCGGTCCAGTTCGCCGGAGGCGGTGGAGAATCGCGGGACTTCCTCGACGCTCACTTCAGCCAAGGTCTTGATGTTGGCCTGGTCACCGGCCCAACCAGCACGGCCCGAGGGTGGCGCGGCGCCATCGATGATGGTCTCGACCAAGGTGTTCCAGGCACCGCAGTCGCCGCACTGGCCGGCCCACTTGGGGAAGGTCGAGCCGCATTCGGTGCAGCCATACATGCGCTTGGCCTTGGCCATGAGAAACTCCGCGTCGGATGAATGGAGTCGCATGATAACGGCTGGCTTGATCGGCATCAGCCACAAGCGTCACGCAAGCAGCCAGACTGTAAACAAATCGAACAGGAGTCAGGCCATGCGCCATGTGTTGTTCCTGCACCTGCTGGGTGCCAGCGTCTGGGTTGGCGGTCATCTGGTGCTGTTGTTCAGCGTGTTGCCCGGTGCGCTGCGCGGCCGTGATGTGCAGCCGGTGCGCGCGTTCGAACAGCTTTACGAGCGGGTCGGCATCCCGGCTTTGCTGCTGCAGATCGTCACGGGTGTCTGGCTGGCCGGGCAGTGGTTGCCGCATTCGCAATGGTTCGATGGTTCGCCCATTGCTCACCTGATACAGGCCAAACTGCTACTGCTGGGTTTCACGGCGCTGCTGGGTGTGCATGCGCGGCTGGCGCTGATTCCCAAGCTGAATGCGCAGCGCTTGCCGCAGCTTGGGGTGCACATCGTGCTAATCACCCTGACGGCGATGGCGTTCGTCTGGGTGGGGGCGGGGTTCAGGTTCGGTGGGTTGTTCTAGGAACCCTGCGCTGGCACCTGGCTGGTCGTAGGTTTATAGAGCCGAACGTGTTCGGCCTTTTGTGAACCGATAGCCGAATGAATGCGGCCCTACAGCGTAGCCCGCCGTGGCGGCGGGCCTAGTACTTTCTGAACGTCAGCCGCAGCACCCACCGCAGCAGCTGCCGCTGGCGCGCTTGAGGTCGCGGGCGATGGCATCCTTGAGTGTCACGCGCTCCAGCTTGAGGGCGCTCAGCGCATCGCTATCGATCCTTTCCACACCGTCTTCTACTCGGCAGATCTGCTTGTCCAGGGCCTCATACTCATCGGCCTTGCGCGCAAACGCGGGGTCTTGCTGGCGCAGCAGCTGAAATTGCTCGCGCTTCTCAGGGAAATCCTTGGTAAATGGATGATGTTCGACGTGCATGGTGCGGCTCCCGATTGGTAGGGGGAACTGTACCTTAGCGTCGTACCCTGCGATTGCTGTTGACGGGGATCAAGCCGGGCTCAACGTGTCGTCCCACGCATCATCGAGCCTCTCTGGCTCGGGGCTTGAACCCAACTATGCTGCTGGATGTCGGAGCGCTACGGTGATGTTCCGGCCGCAAATTCCTTCATTGACCAAGGGATAACACAGATGGGCATGCTCAACGAGTTCAAGGCGTTCGCCGTGCGAGGCAACGTTATCGATATGGCCGTCGGCATCATTGTCGGCGCAGCGTTCACCAAGATCGTCTCGTCTTTCGTCGCTGATGTGGTGACCCCGCCGCTTGGGTTGCTGATTGGCGGGGTGGACTTCTCGGATCTTGCCATCGTGCTCAAGCAGGCCGTAGGCGATACGCCGGCCGTCACCCTGAGCTACGGGCGCTTCATCCAGGCGGTATTCGATTTCACTATCGTGGCCTTTGCGATTTTCCTGGCGGTCAAGGGCATCAATCATCTCAAGCGCAAGGAGGCAGAGGCGCCTTCAGCCCCGCCGGCTCCGACCAAGGAGGAAGTGCTGCTGACCGAAATTCGCGATGCGCTACGGGCGCAAAACCGGCCCTGAGATGTTGGCGGAGGAGCGATATCTGATAACAGCTCCCGGCGCGTTGCGTCAGGAGCTGCTAGTCGCTCACTCGGGCTTCGGTGTGTCAGCCGAACTGGGTGGCAGGACTGGATAGGCGACGCGGGGTTGCTCGCCGG
>DPSI01000507.1 GCA_003527165.1 Pseudomonas sp. | reverse complement strand
GCGCCTTGGCCTCCAGCCGCCATGTCGCGCTGCCGGAATTCGGCCACCACACTTATGCTGGTCAACTCTGCTATCAATGAAGGATGGCCGATCTGGATGGTAAAACCACGTTTTGGTTCGTGTCGTACCGTTTGTCCGTGGCTTCCTATGGCTCGAATGGCTGTTGCGTCGGTGTGCGTCTTGCCAAGCAATTCGCGTATCCCGTCGCTTGCCAATTCAGCCCAGGCCGTTTCTGCGATGGCCGCCCGGGCCAGTTCATCAGGGCCGGTTGAACACAAATCGAGCAGGTCCTGCTTTAGCTGAGACGGCATTGGCTCGTAATGTGTACCGAGCAGGGTCGTCCGCTCGTTCTGCTCGATCAGGGCGAAATCCAGGCCGTCCAGACTGGTACCTGACATGACCCCGATGTAGAGCGGCATTTACTCGCCCTTCATCGCCAACATCGTCGCGCGCTCTTCGTCCATGCGCGCCATCAGTGGTTTGCTCAACTGCAAAAAGCGCTGTTGTTCGTTCTTTGCGATGGGATCTGCCATGGGCAGCTTCAGGCCCAGCGGATCGACGTGCACGCCGTCGACCTGAAATTCGTAGTGCAGGTGCGGACCGGTCGACAGGCCTGTCGTACCGATATAACCAATGATCTGGCCCTGCTTGACCGATGAACCGTTGCGCACGCCTTTGGCGAAGCCCTGCATATGAGCATACAGGGTGCGGTAGCGGTTACCGTGCTGAAGGACCACGGTGTTGCCGTATCCACCTTTGCGACCCGCGAGGAGAACTTTACCGTCTCCGGCGGCCTTGATGGGCGTGCCCCGTGCCGCGGCGTAATCCACACCCTTATGGGCGCGGATCTTGTTCAGGATCGGGTGTTTGCGGCCGTTAGAAAAACGAGAGCTGATGCGGGCAAAATCCACTGGCGTGCGAATGAACGCCTTGCGCATGCTTTTGCCATCGGCTGTGTAGTAGCTGCTGGTGCCCTGCTTGTTGGTATAGCGAACAGCGGTATAGCTTTTGCCCCGGTTGGTGAAGCGAGCCGCAAGGATGTTTCCTGTTCCTACTTTCTCGCCGGCAATGGTCTTTTGCTCGTATACCACTTCGAACGAGTCGCCCTTACGTATATCCATGGCGAAGTCGATGTCATAACCGAAAACGTTGGCTAAATCCATTGTGAGATTATGACTGAGACCTGCGCGTTTTGCGGCAAGGAACAGGCTGCTTTCTATTTGGCCGTACGCGTATGCAGTGCTGATGTCCGGCTTAAGTTGTTCTTTCTTGAATACGTAACCTGTGCCGGATCGTTCTAGGTGCACGCTTTCCAGTTTGTTCAGAGGACTGCGAAGCTGAGCCAGGTTGCCTTGTTCATCCAGCTCGAACTTGAGACGCTGGCCAACCTTGATGCGTGCGAGCTGCTTCGCCTCCTTGCTGCTCGTCAGCACGTCGTGAACGGTAGATTGCGGCAGGCCTACCTTGGCAAATACGGTCGATAGCGTATCTCCATTGGCGACGATCACTTCTTTCAAGAGAGGCTTTGCTTCGGCCACGTTTTCTTCGTGTTTGGGGGCTGGCAAGGACGCCTGAGATTCAGCTTGGTCAGCGTTTTCGATCGAAGTGAACGGAATCTCCGAGACATCGCGTACAAGAGGCTCTTCGCTAGCGGTTGAAAGCTCTGCGGCGGTATCGAGGCGAAGATCAAGAAAGGTTTTTTTCGCTTCGACTTCTCGGGATGGAAATACAAGAAGTGCCAGGCTCAGAAGCGCAGCTACACCGCTTGCAGCCAGGAGATGGCTCTTCGGGTAGAGGGGTGCTTTCGATTTTGAATAGGTCATTAGAAGTCTGGAAGATGTCTGGCGATTTTTTGTACAAGAAATATCTGTCTAAAATATAATCAAAGTGCTGCCGAGGCAACCCTTGATTCCCCTTGTCGCCCGTTGGTTTGCGTTCGATCACGTTGAATTTTCCCGGCGTTCTTGTAAGGTTGACCGCCTTTATTTCACGGTATGGGGCCTCCAATGAAGTCGGTTCAAGAGCAGTTGTCGGTGATCAAGCGGGGCGCTGACGAAGTGCTCGTAGAGGCAGAACTGGTTAGGAAGCTCGAGCGCGGCCTACCCCTTCGAATCAAAGCTGGTTTCGACCCGACTGCTCCGGATCTTCATCTCGGACACACGGTGCTTATTAATAAGCTGCGTCAGTTCCAGGATCTGGGGCACCAGGTGATCTTCCTTATAGGGGATTTCACCGGGATGATTGGTGATCCGAGCGGCAAGAGTGCAACACGACCTCCTTTGACGCGTGACCAGGTTTTGGAGAACGCAGAAACTTATAAGAGCCAAGTGTTCAAGATTCTTGATCCAGCCAAAACCGAAGTTGCCTTCAATTCGTCCTGGATGGATCAGTTGACGCCATCGGATTTCATTCGCCTGGCATCCCAGTACACCGTAGCTCGTATGCTGGAGCGCGATGATTTCAGTAAGCGCTACTCGACCAATCAGCCTATTGCGATTCACGAATTTCTCTACCCGTTGGTTCAGGGTTACGACTCCGTTGCGCTGAGGGCAGATGTGGAACTAGGCGGTACAGATCAGAAATTCAACCTATTGATGGTGCGTGAGTTGCAACGCTCTTATGGGCAAGAGTCGCAATGCATTGTCACCATGCCGCTCCTCGAAGGGTTGGACGGCGTGAAGAAGATGTCCAAGTCGCTTGGCAACTATGTTGGGATTCAGGAAGCGCCGGGTGTCATGTACGGCAAGCTGGTGTCGATCCCGGATGCACTTATGTGGCGTTATTTCGAGCTGTTGAGCTTTCGCGATATGGCTGAAATCGAAGAGTTTCAGGCTGACGTGACGCGTGGTGCTAATCCCCGCGATATCAAGATCAAGCTCGCCGAAGAGATCGTTGCCCGCTTTCACGGCGAGGAGGCGGCTGCGACGGCGCATCGCGCCGCCGGCAATAGAATGAAGGAGGGCGAACTGCCTGCAGACATTCCCGAGATTGAGCTGCGCTCTCCAGAAGATATGCCCATCGCCTCGGTGCTGAATCGGGCGGGGCTGGTTAAAAACGCAGCGGTAGCGCGCGACCTGCTGACCTCCGGCGGTGTTCGGGTGGATGGCGAGGTCGTTGATCGCACATTTATCTTCAAGCTTGGCGGTGCTCATGTCTGTCAGGCAGGAAAGAAGGCTTTTGGGCGAGTTTCGCTTAAAGCGGAATAAAATCAAAAACAACCATTGACGCGTAATTCTGAGTGCCTATAATGCGCACCTTCTCCGGCGCAGGCCTTTGGCGAAACCTCTT
>DPSI01000016.1:1163-7295 GCA_003527165.1 Pseudomonas sp. | reverse complement strand
AGACGCCGACAGGCGCGAAGGCCAGCGTGGCGACGATACCGCCAGTTACAGAATTCAGGAGACCGTGATGAGCTACGTACAATTAAGCGACAAAAAAACCTTGCGCGAGCGTGCCCGCCAGCATGTCGAAAACGGCGCGGTGACCGAGAGCTACTCGGCGGATCGCGACACTGTGATCAATCTGCTCAACGAAGCATTGGCCACCGAGCTTGTCTGCTACCTGCGCTACAAGCGCCACTACTATATGGCTACCGGACTGAAATCAAGCGTTGCCGCCGACGAGTTTCTCGAACACGCCAACGAAGAGCAGGAGCATGCCGACCGGCTGGCCGAACGCATCGTACAGCTTGGCGGCGAACCCGATTTCAACCCGGATAGCCTCACCGAGCGCGCGCATGCGCAATATGCCGAGGGCAACGGTCTGCGTGATATGGTCTTCGAGAACCTGGTAGCCGAGCGCATCGCCATTGACAGCTACCGCGAAATCGTCCAATACATCGGTGATAAGGATCCGACCACACGACGGATCTTCGAAGACATCCTGGCTCAGGAAGAAGAACACGCCGATGATATGGCCAGCCTGCTCGACGGCATGAACTGACAGCCACAACCGCAAGCGAGGGGCACCCTGCCCGTCGCTTCGCTCGGAATAAAAAAGGCCACCCGAGGGTGGCCTAAAAAGGAAAGAGAGTACTGCTCAGCCGGCAGCTGCCGGTCGCATGTAGGAGATCGGTGCGGTCTGGGAATCAATGAACGTCACCATTTCCCACGCGTCCTTCTGTTCCATCAAGGTGCGCAGCAAACGGTTGTTCAGTGCATGTCCGGATTTAAAGCCGCGGAATTCGCCGATCAGACTGGTGCCCAGCAAGTAGAGATCACCGATGGCATCGAGAATCTTGTGCTTCACGAACTCGTCCTCATATCGCAGACCGTCTTCGTTTAGCACATGGTCTTCGTCGACCACGATCGCGTTTTCGACACTCCCACCCAGGGCCAGGTTATGCGAGCGGAGGAACTCGATGTCGCGCATGAACCCGAAGGTTCGCGCACGGCTGACTTCCTTGACGAAGGAAGTGCTGGAGAAATCCACGCTGGCGGTCTGGGTGCGACCGCGAAAAACCGGATGGTCGAAATCGATCTCGAAACTCACCTTGAATCCTTCGAACGGCAGGAACGTGGCGCGCTTGTCACCATCCTCCACCGTGACTTCACGAATGATGCGGATGAACTTCTTGGGGGCGTCCTGCTCCTGCAGGCCGGCCGATTGAATCAGGAATACGAAGGGACCAGCGCTACCGTCCATGATTGGCACTTCCGATGCGGAAAGCTCGACATAGGCGTTGTCGATACCAAGTCCAGCCATCGCCGAAAGCAAATGCTCCACCGTATCGACTTTGACGTCACCGCTGATCAGCGTAGTCGACATGGTAGTCTCGCCGACGTTCTCGGCCCGCGCGGCGATTTGCACGGGCGGGTTGAGATCGGTACGGCAGAACACGATTCCGGTGTCCACGGGTGCCGGCTTCAGGGTCAGGTATACCTTCTCCCCCGAATGCAGGCCGACGCCAGTGGCGCGAATGATGTTCTTCAAGGTGCGTTGTCTGATCATGGCTTGGTTTCGCTATTGCGCTGTTGCGAATGGTTTCCAACAAAGGTGGCGATCATAGCAGAACCCCACTTTGCTGAATACCAATCAACCCAATACTCCTGATGCATTCAATCAATCAGCCTGGCGACGCAGGAAAGCCGGAATATCCAAATAATCCAGGTCCTCCTGAGGATTCATCTTCGCCGCGGTAGCCGCTGCATGGGCCTGATTGCGCATAACGGTCGGACGATCCAGATCACGGTAGTTCACCGCAGCCTGATCCTGGCGCGGAGCCGGCGCGACCTGAGGGGCTACGGCAGCGGTCTGCAGCGTGTTATCGACCACTTTGACGGGTTTTTCATTGCGCGGACCGAGCCCGGTGGCGACAACGGTTACATGCAGTTCGTCGAGCATGTCCGGATCAATCACCGCACCGACCTTGACGGTTGCCTCATCAGAGGCAAAGGCCTCGATGATCTCGCCCACCGCAGCGTACTCTCCGAGCGATAGGTCCAGACCAGCGGTGATGTTGACCAGAATGCCGCGGGCACCCTGCAGGTTGACGTCTTCGAGCAGCGGGTTGCGGATCGCAGCCTCGGTGGCCTCGCGCGCACGGTTGGGGCCGGTTGCACAACCAGTCCCCATCATCGCCATGCCCATTTCACCCATGACGGTCTTGACGTCAGCGAAGTCGACGTTCATCAGGCCGGGGCGCTGCATGATATCGGAGATGCCGCGAACGGCACCGGTGAGCACATCGTCCGCCTTGGCGAAGGCAGCCAGCAGGCTTGCATCCTTGCCCAGGATGGTCAGCAGTTTTTCGTTGGGGATGGTGATCAGCGAGTCGACGCATTCGGACAGCTGACGAATGCCTTCGTCGGCGACCTGCATACGGCGACGGCCTTCGAACGGGAACGGACGGGTCACGACGGCGACGGTCAGAATGCCCATTTCCTTGGCAACCGAAGCGATGACCGGTGCGGCGCCAGTGCCGGTGCCGCCACCCATGCCGGTGGTGATGAACACCATATCGGCGCCCTGCAGCACCTCGGCGATACGCTCGCGGTCATCCATTGCAGCCTGACGGCCGATATCGGGATTGGTGCCGGCACCCAGCCCCTTGGTAATAGCGGACCCCAACTGCAGTACGGTCCGCGCTTCGATTTTCTTCAGCGCCTGGGCATCGGTGTTGGCGCAGATGAATTCCACGCCCTCAACGCTGTTGCGCACCATGTGATTGACGGCGTTGCCGCCGCCTCCGCCTACGCCAATGACCTTGATCACTGCACTTTGCGGGGTATGATCTACGAGTTCGAACATTTCCCTCTCTCCTTCCAGCTTTCTAGTTTTAGGTACAGCCGCACTGCTCAGAAATTGCCCTGGATCCAGCTCTTGAGCCGGTCCAAGACAGACGTCTTGGGTTCTTCGGCGAAGTGGCCGAGACCGGACATGGACGTGCCGTCGGTCTGCTTACGCATGCCGTACAGCAACAGGCCCACGCCCGTTGAATAGATGGGATTGCGGACCACATCCGTGAGTCCGTTTACGCTGTGCGGTACGCCCAGGCGCACCGGCATGTGAAAGATTTCTTCGGCCAGCTCGACGGCGCCTTCCATCTTCGCTGTACCGCCTGTGAGAACGATTCCGGCAGGAACCAGATCCTCATAGCCGCTACGACGCAGCTCGGCCTGAATCAATGTAAAGAGCTCGTCATAACGCGGCTCCACGACTTCGGCCAACGCCTGCCGCGAGAGTTCCCGCGGCGGACGGTCACCGACGCTGGGCACCTTGATGGTTTCGCCGGGACCCGCCAGCTTGGCCAGCGCACAGGCGTAGCGGATCTTGATTTCCTCGGCGTACTGGGTCGGGGTGCGCAGCGCCATGGCGATGTCGTTGGTGACCTGGTCACCGGCAATCGGAATGACCGCGGTATGACGGATCGCACCTTCGGTGAAAATGCAGATGTCGGTGGTACCGCCGCCGATATCCACCAGGCAGACGCCAAGCTCCTTCTCGTCGTCGGTCAGCACCGCGTGAGCCGAGGCGAGCTGTTCGAGGATGATGTCGTCGACTTCCAGGCCGCAGCGACGCACGCACTTTTCGATGTTTTGTGCCGCGTTCACCGCGCAGGTGACAACATGAACCTTAGCTTCCAGGCGTACCCCGGACATGCCCAGCGGCTCGCGAACACCTTCCTGGTTATCGATCACATAGTCCTGCGGCAGGGTGTGCAGCACACGCTGATCCGCTGGGATGGCCACGGCCTGCGCGGCATCGAGCACGCGCTCGAGGTCCGCGTTGCTGACTTCGCGGTCGCGGATGGCGACGATACCGTGGGAGTTGAGGCTGCGGATATGGTTGCCGGCCAGCCCGACGAACGCGGAATGGATGCGGCAGCCAGCCATCAGCTGTGCTTCTTCGACCGCCCGCTGGATCGACTGAACGGTGGACTCGATATTGACCACCACGCCTTTTTTCAACCCGCGCGACGGATGGGTGCCGATCCCGACAATCTCGAGGTCTCCGTCCGGTGTCACTTCGCCCACCAGCGCAACCACCTTGGAGGTGCCGATATCGAGACCGACGATCATCTTGCCGCTTTGCACGCTAGACATGTGTTTCATTCCTCAATTCTTCGCAACGACGGGTTTATCCGTCGTGGTCGGGCTCGGCTCGTGCCACGCAACGGCCAGGCCATTGGCGTAGCGAAGATCGATCCGCGCAATTCTTTCGCTCTCCTGCGCCAGCTCTTGCTGGTAGATGGCAGTAAAGCGCCGCATTTTTTCGATTATCTGGTCCCTTCCCAGTAGCAGCTCGACGCCTTGCTTGGTCGTCACGAACCAGCTGCCCCGCGCACGCAACTCCAGGCGGGCGATGGAAAAACCGAGCGGCCGCAGCATCTGGCTGAGCATCTGGTACTGCTGCATGACCCGCTGCTGGGCCCGCTTCGGACCATGCAATTGCGGCAAGTGTTCATACTGAGTCAAGTCATCGGGCGCAAAGGCCTGACCGTTGTTATTCAACAGCGCCTCGTCGCCCCAGCGGGCAATAGGCAATTGCTCGTCGAGACGCACCATGACCTCATCCGGCCATATCCGACGTGCCTCGACATGCGCAATCCACGGCATCTGCTCAAGGTCGCGACGCAACGCATCAAGATCAACCTTGAAGAAACTGGCTTCGACGAACGGTGCCATGCGCGCCTGCACCGCCTGCTGATCGATGTAAGTCAGTTCGCCCCGAACGCTGACCTTGGCGATTGGCCGATCGGCATAGGGCGCAAGATGCTCGCCGAGCTCGTAAAGCCCCACGATCAGGGCCGCCAGCAATATCGGCCACAGGACACGCTTGAGCGAACTCAGGCTGGGGCGCGGCAAGCGCGCCGAAAGCGGCTCACGCTGGACCAGGCGGCTCGCGCCCCGCTGCACAGGCTTGCGCAAAGCGCGGCCGGTGGCGGGTTGTGAGTGACGCAGCATGGTGATCATGGCTCAGTTCCCTGCCGCCAGGCTGGCGTCGAGGATGGCCAGCACCAGTTGCTGGAAATCCAACCCTGCCGCACGTGCCGCCATCGGTACCAGACTGTGATCGGTCATCCCCGGGACGGTGTTTACTTCCAGCAGCCAGAAAGCGCCGGCGCTGTCCTGCATGACATCGACACGCGCCCAGCCCTGGACTCCCACGGCCTCGCAGGCACGGGCGGAAAGCTCCTTGAGTTCCAGCTCCTTCGCGGCATCCAGACCGCAGGGAATGCGGTACTGGGTATCGTTGGCCACGTACTTGGCGTCGTAATCGTAGAAGGTGTGAGGTGTACCCAGGCCAATCGGCGGTAGCACCGTCCCGCGCAGCGTGGCGATCGTGAACTCCGGGCCCTGGATCCACTGCTCGACCAGTACCTGAGCATCGTAGGCACTCGCGGCGCGCCATGCGGCGATCAGCTCGGCGATGCCTGCGACCTTCGCCATACCGATGCTGGAACCCTCATGAGCTGGCTTGACGATTAGCGGGAAGCCCAGGCTGTCTGCGGCGGCGTGGCAGTCGGCCTCGCTCGCCAGCACGGCATGCCGCGGGGTCGGCAGACCGAGGCTCTGCCACACCTGCTTGGTACGCAACTTATCCATGGCCAGCGCCGAGGCAAGGATGCCGCTACCGGTGTAGGGAATCCCGGCACATTCGAGCAGCCCCTGCATGCTGCCGTCTTCGCCACCACGGCCATGCAGGACGATGAAGGCGCGATCGATGCGCTCGCTGCTCAGACGCGTCAGCAGGTCATCGCCCACATCGATACCGAACGCGTCGACGCCCGCAGCCTGCAACGCCGCCAGCACCGCGGCACCGGATTTCAGGGATATTTCGCGCTCCGCGCTCTTGCCACCAAAGAGCACGGCAACCCGGCCGAACGCCAGGGGATCACGAGACGATCGCAGGGCAGTCATTCGCTATTCCTCGCGGCGCTTGCATCGCCAGCAAACAGGGGACTATTGATGAGTTGCGGGGCCAGCCCGCCGATATCGCCGGCGCCCTGGCACAGCAGGATGTCGCCCGGG
>DPSI01000016.1:0-1078 GCA_003527165.1 Pseudomonas sp. | reverse complement strand
CATGTCGCCCGGGCGCAACAGTGGCTTGACCAGCGGGGCGAGCTCAATGCCCCGCTCTATGTAGATCGGGTCGAGTTGCCCGCGCTGACGGATGCTGTGAGCCAGATGACGACTGTCGGCACCCGGAATGGGCTCCTCGCCGGCCGGATAAACCTCCATCAGCAACAGCACATTGGCGTCGTTCAGCACCTGTACGAAGTCGTCGTACAGATCTCGGGTTCGGCTGAAGCGGTGGGGCTGATAAACCATGACCAACCGACGCTCGGGCCAACCGCCGCGAACCGCCTGGATCACGGCCGCCACTTCGCGCGGATGATGGCCATAGTCATCGACCAGCATCACGCTGCCGCCATCCACCGGTAACTCGCCATAGACCTGAAAGCGCCGGCCGACACCAGCAAATTGTGACAAGCCCTGCACGATGGCCTCGTCGTCAATACCTTCGTCCGTGGCGATGGCAATGGTGGCCAATGCATTGAGAACGTTGTGGTTGCCCGGCATGTTGACCGACACATCGAGCGCGTCGAAGCCATCACGCAGCACGGTGAAGTAGGTGCGCATTCCTTCCTGTCGGATGTTGATAGCCCGTACGTCGGCATCTTCGCGGGTGCCGTAAGTGGTGATTGGGCGGCCCACCTGCGCAATGATCTCGCGTACCACCGGGTCATCCACACAGAGCACCGCCAGCCCGTAGAACGGCAGGTTGTGGAGGAATTCGACAAAGGTTCGCTTGAGCTTGCCGAAGTCGCCGCCATAGGTGCTCATGTGGTCGGCATCGATATTGGTCACGACCGCGACCATCGGCTGCAGATGCAGAAAGCTGGCGTCGCTTTCGTCGGCTTCGGCAATCAGATAGCGGCTGGTGCCCAGCTGTGCATTGGTACCAGCCGCAGTCAGACGGCCGCCGATGACGAAGGTCGGATCAAGCCCGCCCGCAGCAAACACCGACGCCAGCAGGCTGGTCGTGGTGGTCTTGCCGTGGGTGCCAGCAACGGCGATGCCGTGGCGATAGCGCATCAGCTCGGCGAGCATCTCGGCCCGCGGCACGACGGGGATGCGCTGCTCCAGTGCGAACGCC
>DPSI01000005.1 GCA_003527165.1 Pseudomonas sp. | reverse complement strand
AGCCGCGCCCGCCAGCGTGCAGCCCGTCGCGGGTTGCCGTTCGATCTGGATGTGAGCGACGTGGTTGTGCCTTCGATCTGCCCAGCCCTGGGCGTGCCACTCGTCATTGGCGAGATGCGGTCGCCAAATTCGCCGTCACTTGATCGTATCCGCCCCGCGCTCGGCTATGTTCGCGGCAACACCCGCGTGATCTCCGACAAAGCGAACCGTTTGAAAGGCGCCCTCGACATCGAGGGGTTGATCAAGCGCGCTGTGGATTCGGTTGATCAGCGCCGAGAAGACTATGCACGCCTGGCGGCGTACCTCGACCGGGAACTTCTGCTTGCCGACGTTCGGCGCAAGGCGGCGCTGGCTGGGCGCGCAGGCGAGGAATGGACAACGGTGGCCAACTTCCTGGAGGCGGCGTTCGTTCGCGCTGATTGGAAGCGCTGATGCCCCACCAGACTGGTCACCGCGAAGGGTTGCAGCGCCATTTTATGGGGACCGAGGTCACTCCAGGCCACCAGCGCGTCCTCGTCGGCACCAAGCCGCTAAACGACGGCTGGGTCATGTCGATCATCAAGATCGATGGGTGTACCAATGAAGCCGAAGCTATTTGGCTCGGCCAGTGCATTCAGTCTGACCTGATTGAGTACATCAGCATCGCCAACGACGAGTCACGCCGGTTGAGGCGGTCAGGGTCGAGTCCGGTCAGATTGCCGCCGGCACCGGTTGGACTGCAGCCGTCTACGTGATCTTGGCGTCGCGCGAAGAGGCGGCCGCGATGTTCGACTTCCTGACAACTTACGCCATGGAAGCCTCCACGTGGACGCACTGAGTGGCAGCGACGCATAACGCAGAACATTCCTTTACAATAACAATATGTTAGGTGGAGTTCATGGTTGCGTTTGCGGCCGAGCCTGCTATCATCGGCCTCAATCAAGTTCTCCCTTGGTAGTGACGACAACCGAGGGGGCGGCCGCTCAATCCCGAGCCCGGACACCTATTGCCTGTCGTCAAATGCGCCCTCGTCCCTCCCCATCCGCCGACAAGACGTTAACAGACTGGTCCCGACTGAAGGCCGTCGCCTTCCACCTGCTGCCCCCCGGACAGATCGGCCAAGAGGGCACACCGTCTGCATCCCCAGCGTCTTGGCCTCTGCTGCTCACCAAGGAGCAGTTGAGCGCCTACCTGGCGCTGTCGTGGTCCACCATCTCCAAGATTTGCACGGTGGCTCCTGTTGATGTCGGAGCCAGCGTGATCCGGTACAACCGTCTTCAGATCGACGAATGGGTTGCGAGCCTGCCACCCAAGACGATCAAGCATGCTGCGCCGGCGGCTCCGTCGCTTTCAGACCTGGAAACCAAGAGCGACGAACGGCGAGCCTCAGCACTGGATAAGGTTCGGGCGCGCACCCTCCTTCGTCACAGCCAAAGCCACCGTCGTTCGAACGATGGAGCGCGCGATGGACAAGGTTAGATACGTCCAGCGCATCCGACGCCCGAACGGCGCCGTTGATCTCTATTTCCGCAAGGGAGACCATCGTGAAGGCCCCCTGCGGTCGCTCGATGGGTCTCCAGAGCTAAGAGCCGAGGTCGACGCAATTCTCGCTCGACTCGCGAGAGCGCAAGCTGCTCAGACGCCGAGGGCAGGGACTGTAGGCGGTGCTATCCAGCGCTACAGGAAGTCCGCCGATTTTATCCGGCTCGCCCAATCGACGCAGAAGGAATACGAGCGCCTGCTCACTGAAATCGAAGCAGATGTCGGCGACGTTGGCCTAGCTGAAGTCGATAAAGGCTGGATCAGAGACCTGCGCGATCTGTGGGCGCCGCGCGGCCACAAGGCTACGAATGACCGCGTCCAAGTGCTCAAGAATGCCTTGATGTCGGCCGTTGAGGACGGCCGCATAAAGGCTAACCCCTTCTTGGGGCTTAAGAAGCTGGCACCGCCCCACGACTCCGATGAAGTGAACCTTGCTTGGACAGACGAGGAAGTGGACGCGTTCATCGTGCTGGCCCTCCAGCGCAACATGCCGGGCTTGGCCCGTGCCGTGGCTCTAGGACGCTGGGGTGGATTCCGCCGGGGCACAATCTGCAACATCCCCCTGAACGCTCGGGTCATTGCGCAAGATGACGATGGTCTGACCCAGCGTCGGCTCTACTGGACGACTGAGAAGCGCAAGGTCTTGTGCGACAAGCGCGAAGACAGCCGTCTCTCTGCCTTTCTGGAAGGCACGCCCGCCCGGGCCCTTACCATCGCATACGACCAGCGAGGTCACCCTTGGAAGGAGCGCTCTCTGAACCAGGCCGTCGCTCGTCTGATCGATACGCTTGCTCTAACCAAGCGCGCCCGTCACAACCTCACACCTCATGGCCTACGCCATGCCCGAGGGCTTGAACTGGCGTACGCGGGTGCATCTGATGCCGAAATCATGGCGCAGCTTGAACACACCACCGAACGGGCGGCGAGGATTTACCGTCGGCAGGCGGAGCGCCGGCGCATGGCGGACAGTGGGCAAGACCGGGTCGATAATGTCGTAGCGCTCAAGGCCGAGAGAAGGCGGTCTTCGAACGGGGCGTGAACCCAGACTGTAACGAAGGGTGTAAAACGACTGTAACAGCGCGGCTAATCGCTCCCACGCCGGCTACCAAGTCATTGAAGGAAATGGCGCACCCGAAGAGATTAGATCGGAAGAGCG
>DPSI01000190.1 GCA_003527165.1 Pseudomonas sp. | reverse complement strand
CCGGTGACCATGGGCATCGAACAGGTCTTTATGGCGCGCAATGCGGATTCCGCTCTCAAGCTGGGGCAGGCCAGTGGCGCCGCGATCGTGGCCGCCGCGGAGCAGGGTCTGGAAATCGCCGAGTACACCGCTACGCAGGTCAAACAGGCGATAGCGGGAACCGGGGGCGCCGACAAACAGCAGGTGCAAATGATGGTGATGCATCTGCTGAAACTGGTGCAGAAGCCGCAAATCGATGCGTCCGATGCCTTAGCGATCGCCTTGTGTCACGCCCATCATCGGCAGAGCCTGATTCCGCACGGCCTGGCCGGCACCAAGCGAAGGGGCGGGCGCCTGCGGCTGTAACCTAATCGCCCCGACCCTCGCGTTTGGGGGTTGGAAGAACAATCCGGTCAGCTTGCGCACTGCTGGCCGAAAGAGGATGCATCACAGTGATTGGACGCTTGCGTGGCACTCTGGCGGAAAAGCAGCCCCCTCATCTGGTTCTGGACGTCAACGGCGTCGGTTATGAGATCGAGGTGCCTATGACGACGTTGTACCGCCTGCCTTCGATAGGCGAACCGGTCACGCTTCATACTCATCTCGTGGTGCGCGAAGACGCGCATCTGTTGTACGGTTTTGCCGAAAAGCGCGATCGCGACCTGTTTCGAGAGCTGATCAGGCTCAACGGAGTAGGGCCCAAGCTCGCGCTGGCACTGATGTCCGGACTCGAGGTAGATGAGCTGGTGCGATGCGTCCAGGCGCAGGACACCTCCGTGTTAGTGAAGATCCCAGGTGTAGGCAAGAAGACTGCAGAGCGCCTGCTGGTCGAGCTCAAGGATCGCTTCAAGGCTTGGGAAACCATGCCGTCCATCGCTACCTTGGTAGTGGAACCTCGCGGGGCTGTAGCAGTCTCAAGCGCCGAGAATGATGCCGTCAGTGCCTTGATTTCCCTTGGCTTCAAGCCGCAAGAGGCCAGCCGTGCCGTATCCGCCGTACAGGAAGACGATTTGAGCAGTGAAGACCTGATCCGCCGCGCACTTAAGGGAATGGTCTAGTGATCGAAGCTGATCGTCTGATTACCGCCACCGGCCGTGACCGTGAAGAGCAGTTCGACCGAGCCATCCGCCCACTAAGCCTGGCCGACTACATTGGACAACCCGTCGTGCGCGAGCAGATGGACTTGTTCATTCGCGCTGCGCGGGCGCGCAAGGAAGCGCTCGATCACACGCTTATCTTCGGTCCGCCGGGGCTCGGCAAGACCACGCTGGCCAATATCATCGCTCAGGAAATGGGCGTATCGATCAAAAGCACTTCGGGGCCGGTTCTCGAGCGACCGGGCGATCTCGCTGCGCTGCTAACCAACCTGGAAGAAGGCGACGTCCTCTTCGTCGACGAAATTCATCGTCTGTCACCCATCGTCGAGGAGGTGTTGTATCCCGCGATGGAGGACTTCCAGCTCGATATCATGATCGGGGAGGGGCCTGCCGCGCGTTCGATCAAGCTCGACTTGCCACCGTTCACGCTGGTCGGTGCGACCACGCGAGCCGGTATGCTCACTAATCCGCTGCGGGACCGTTTCGGTATCGTGCAGCGCCTCGAGTTTTACTCCACTGCGGACCTGGCGACGATCGTGACGCGTTCCGCTGGCATCCTCGGGCTGCCTATCGAAGCCGAGGGTGCGCTGGAAATCGCCCGCCGTGCCCGCGGTACGCCGCGTATCGGCAATCGGCTTCTACGTCGGGTCCGCGATTTTGCCGAGGTTCGCGGCAATGGTGAGATCACCCGAGGGACCGCAGATCTCGCCCTGAATATGCTCGATGTCGACGAGCGTGGTCTGGATCATCAGGACCGTAGGTTGCTGCTGACGCTGATCGAGAAGTTCGATGGTGGTCCCGTTGGCATCGACAGCCTCGCCGCCGCAATCAGCGAAGAGCGTCATACCATTGAGGACGTTCTCGAGCCCTACCTGATTCAGCAGGGCTATATCATGCGAACGCCGAGGGGACGGGTGGTGACTCGTCACGCTTATCTGCATTTCGGTCTGAACCTGCCGAAACGTCTGGGCGATTCGCCAGTAGACGACCTGTTCGGTGATGACACAGCGTGACAAAAATATTGTTGTTTCACCCAATTGGCATTTGCAGGGCCTGGCACTAGTATGCGCGCGGAATCACACGCTCAACCGTTTACCCATTGCTGTCGCGTCTATTACGAAGACACCGATGCTGGCGGTATCGTTTATTACGTCAATTACCTCAAGTTTATGGAGCGGGCCCGTACCGAACGGCTGCGTAGTCTGGGTTTCGCCCAGTCGCAACTGGTTGGGGAAGACCTGCTCTTTGTCGTGCATTCGAGCGAGGCGCGCTATCACGCGCCGGCGAGGTTGGATGACGAGCTACTGGTTTCGGCCGAAGTGGTGGAAATCAAGCGTGCAAGCCTGCGTTTCAAGCAGCAGGTGCGACGAGCGAAGGATGATCTGCTGCTCTGCGAAGGGCAGTTCGTGGTGGCCTGTGTGCGTACCGAGAGTTTGAAACCCCGTCCCATTCCCGAAGCGCTACGTGCTGCTTTCGCCGGGTCGGGTCTACCCCCAGCAGGAGAGTAAGCGTGGAAGCCAACGTCGATCATATGTCCATGTGGAGCCTGATCAGCAATGCCAGCTTTGTGGTTCAGCTGGTGATGTTGATTCTGGTGGGCGCCTCGGTGACTTCATGGATCTTGATTTTCCAGCGCGGCAACATGCTTCGCGCCGCCAAGCGGTCCCTGGATACGTTCGAAGAGCGCTTCTGGTCAGGCATCGATCTGTCCAAGCTCTACCGGCAGGCCGGTAGCAATCCGGACCCGGATTCGGGCGTCGAGCAGATCTTTCGTGCAGGTTTCAAGGAGTTTTCCCGCCTACGTCAGCAGCAGGGCGTTGACCCGGATGCGGTGATGGATGGCGTAAACCGCGCGATGCGCGTCGCCATTTCGCGAGAAGAAGAAAAGCTCGATCAAAGCTTGCCGTTCCTCGCCACCGTTGGCTCCACCAGTCCCTATATCGGCCTGTTCGGTACCGTTTGGGGCATCATGAACTCCTTCCGTGGCTTGGCGCAGGTTCAGCAGGCAACCCTGGCCACAGTGGCGCCGGGTATCGCCGAAGCCTTGATTGCCACAGCCATCGGCCTGTTCGCGGCGATCCCGGCCGTTATTGCCTATAACCGTTTCTCGGCGCGTGGCGAGATGCTCATTGGCCGCTACTACACCTTCGCCGACGAATTCCAGGCGATCCTTCACCGCAAAGTTCACACCACCGAAGATTGAGGCCCGCAGGCCATGGCAAGAATTCGCAACAGACGCAAACCTGTCGCCGAGATGAACGTGGTGCCATACATCGA
Source organism: Pseudomonas sp. (assembly GCA_003527165.1). Classification (GTDB taxonomy): domain Bacteria; phylum Pseudomonadota; class Gammaproteobacteria; order Pseudomonadales; family Pseudomonadaceae; genus Stutzerimonas. The sequence goes on along the minus strand of DPSI01000190.1, from coordinate 1,371 downwards.
CGTGATGTTGGTGCTGCTGGTGATCTTCATGGTGACCGCGCCGATGCTCAACCAGGGCGTGAAGGTTGATCTGCCTAAGGTCAGCAGCGAAGTCCTGCCGCAGGATAACGATGCTCGCGTACTGACCATTTCGATCAAGGCGGACAAGAGCTACTACTGGAACATTGGGAGCGAGGTCGATACCGAGACCGTACAGGATCAGGCGTTGACGCTGGAAGAAATGACCAAAGCGGTTACTGCAATCATGAATCAGAACCGCAGTCAGGGTAAGCAGGTCCAGGTGTACGTCCGCGGCGATAAGGCGGTGGACTATGGCTCGGTGATGTCTGCGATGGGCGGGCTGCAGGAAGCGGGCGTGGGTAACGTCGGCCTGATTACCGAGGCGCCTTGATGCAGCAGCCGGAACGTTCGCGCTCGGAGAGCTACTACTGGCCCACCATTCTGGCGGTCGGGCTGCACGTCATCATTTTCGGGATGCTTTTCGTCAGTTTTGCCATGACGCCGGAGCTGCCGCCATCCAAGCCAATCGTTCAGGCTACGCTTTACCAACTCAAATCCCAGAGTCAGGCGAAGACCCAGACTAATCAGAAAATTGCCGGCGAGGCGCAGAGGACGGCTGCCAAACAGTACGAAGCCGAGCAGATGGAGCAACGCAAAGTCGAGCAGGAGAAGCAGGCCGCCGCTAAAGCTGCGGAACAAAAAAAGGCTGACGAGGCTCGAAAGGCCGAGGTAGCGAAGGCCGATGCGGCAAAGAAGGCAGCTGAAGCCCAAAAGGCCGAAGAGGCGAAAAAGGCCGAGCAGAAGAAGCAGGCGGAAATCGCCAAGAAGAAAGCGGCCGACGAAGCGGCGAAGAAGAGTGCCGCTGAGGAAGCGAAGAAGAAAGCTGCCGCCGAGGCCGAAAAACAGAAAGCGGCGGAAGAAGCGAAGAAAAAGGCCGCAGACGAGGCGAAGAAAAAGGCTGCGGCTGAAGCTGCAAAGAAAAAAGCGGCGGAAGAGGCGAAGAAAAAAGCAGCAGCCGAAGCCGCCCGCAAGGCTGCCGAGGACAAGAAGGCGCAGGCGCTCGCTGAGCTGCTGTCCGAGGATACGGAACGGCAGCAGGCCATGGCTGACACTCAAGGCGATCAGGTGGCCGGCAACTTCGACGACCTGATTCGTATGCGCGCGGCTGAGGGTTGGACCCGACCGCCATCGGCGCGAAACAACATGTCGGTTACGTTGCGGGTCAACATGCTGCCGGACGGTACCGTCACCGCTGTGACTGTTTCGCGTTCCAGCGGCGATGTGCCTTTCGATAACTCCGCCGTCGCAGCGGTAAAGAATATTGGTCGGCTGACCGAGATGCAGGGCCTCTCTGCTCAAGAGTTTCAGCCG
>DPSI01000107.1 GCA_003527165.1 Pseudomonas sp. | reverse complement strand
CGTTTGTATTGGACCCTTTCCGGCGTCTATATATAATGCCGCAGCTCGGCTTGGTCAGGGAAACGATCCAGCCCTCCACCATCTATAAAACATTCAAGCCTTGAGTAGGAGATAGCCAATGGAACGCGAATACATGGAATTCGACGTAGTCATCGTCGGCGCCGGCCCCGCGGGCCTGTCCGCTGCCTGCCGACTGAAGCAACGAGCCGCCGATGCCGGAAAGGAAATCAGCGTCTGCGTCGTTGAGAAGGGTTCCGAAGTAGGCGCCCATATCCTGTCTGGCGCCGTGTTCGAGCCGCGCGCGCTCAATGAACTCTTTCCCAACTGGAAAGAACTCGAAGCGCCGCTGAATACGCCGGTCAAGCGCGACGACATCTACTTGCTCAAGAGCGCCGAAGCCGCTCGCAAGCTGCCTAACGCACTGGTCCCGAAGACCATGCACAACGAAGGCAATTACATCATTTCCCTGGGCAATCTTTGCCGCTGGCTGGCGCAGCAGGCCGAAAACCTCGGTGTCGAGATTTATCCCGGCTTCGCTGCTCAGGAAGCGCTCATCGATGAACAAGGCGTGGTTCGCGGCATCCTCACCGGTGATCTGGGCGTGGACCGTGAAGGCAATCCGAAGGAAGGCATGTACACCCCGGGGATGGAGTTGCGAGCCAAGTACACCCTGTTCGCCGAAGGCTGCCGAGGCCATATCGGCAAACAGCTGATCAACCGTTTCCAGCTCAATGCCAATGTCGACCCGCAGCATTACGGCATCGGTATCAAGGAGCTCTGGGATATCGATCCCGCGAAACACGAAGCAGGCCTGGTGGTGCATACCGCAGGCTGGCCGCTTAACGACGAGAACACGGGCGGTTCGTTCCTCTATCACATCGAGAACAACCAGGTCGTGGTCGGCCTGATCGTCGATCTGTCGTACAGCAACCCGTTCCTCTCTCCGTTCGACGAATTCCAGCGCTACAAGCATCACCCGGTGATCAAGCAGTATCTCGAGGGCGGCAAGCGTGTCTCCTACGGTGCGCGCGCCATCGCCAAGGGCGGCATCAATTCGCTACCCAAGATGATCTTCAATGGCGGTGCACTGATTGGCTGCGATGCCGGCACGCTGAACTTCGCCAAGATCAAGGGCAGCCATACCGCGATGAAATCCGGCATGCTGGCCGCTGAGGCAGTGGCCGACGCCTTGTTCGCCGGTCGTGAGGGCGGAGACGAGCTGACCGGCTACGAAGAAGGCTTCAAGGCCAGCTGGCTTTACCAGGAGCTGTATGCCAGCCGCAACTTCGGCGCAGCGATTCACAAGTGGGGCGCAGTCAAGGGCGGTGCGTTCAACTTCATCGATCAGAACATCTTCAGCGGCAAGATTCCGTTCACCTTGCACGACACCAAGCCGGATTATGCGTGCCTGAAGACCGCAGCCGAATCGAAGAAGATCGATTACCCCAAGCCTGACGGCAAGCTCAGCTTCGACAAGCTCAGCTCGGTATTTCTTTCCAACACCAACCATGAAGAGGAGCAGCCGGTCCATCTCAAGCTGACCGATCCGAGTATTCCGATCGAGAAGAACCTGCCCCTGTATGACGAGCCCGCCCAGCGCTACTGCCCGGCTGGCGTCTATGAAGTGGTCGACAATGACGATGGCGGCAAGCGCTTCCAGATCAACGCGCAGAACTGCGTGCACTGCAAGACCTGCGACATCAAGGACCCCGCGCAGAACATCACCTGGGTAGCGCCGGAAGGTACCGGGGGACCCAACTACCCCAACATGTAACAGCCAGAAGGCGCCTTCTGGAGCGATGAAGAGCCCCGCCTTTGGCGGGGCTTCGCTTTTATGGCTTTATGAAAGACCCGTTCCGGCGCATGCGGCTTGGACAAGGGAATCCTCAGCATCGGCTCGCTCTGACTAATCGATAGCCAATCAAACAAAAGCCCCGGCCAAAGGCCAGGGCTTTGTCAGCAGTTGAGCCTGCCTACCGACAGGCTTGCTGTGTCCGCAGCCGGCAATCAGAGCCCTGCCACGTCCTCGGCCTGCAGGCCCTTCTGGCCCTGGGTGACCGAGAATTCCACCTGCTGACCTTCGGCCAGAGAACGGTGGCCTTCGCCACGAATAGCCTGGTAGTGAACAAACACATCCGCACCACTACCACGCTGGATGAATCCATAACCCTTGGCATCGTTGAACCACTTGACGGTTCCAGTCTCGCGCTCAGCCATTCCTACTTCTCCAACTCGATTCTTATTATTCCCATTCGGGGAGGCACGATCAGGCCTGACTCGCTGAAGCGTCCGCCGGCAATACACTGGAGCAGGCGTGACAAGGGCGTTTCAGGTCGATCGCCGACGAGTATAGAACAGGAAAATCCTGATTCTTCGAGTTTTTTGCAACCATCGATAACACGATCGCGCGGCGCTAGGTTCTGTACGAAAAATCACCGAGCGCAGGCACTTCTCGTACAGAAACCAGGAGGATGGCCTCCAATGGACAGCGAGTCGGGCCAGGGCTAGGCACACACCCCTTTTGGCCTGTGCCGGTAACCGAGGCGGGAGCAGCCACCCCACGCTCCCTGACGAAAACGATCAGCCGGTCCTGCGTCGACGCCACAACCACCGCAGTAGCACGCCCAGCGTCAGCACCAACGGAACCAGGGCGATGTTGAAGAACTTCAACATCCGTCCCAGCTCTTCGATATCGGCGTTGAGCTGATAACGCACCTCGCGCAACTCCTTGCGAATGCGCAGTTTCTCCTGCATGTAACCTTGCAGCGCGGTCTGTTGCTCGGCCGTAAGTTCTATCGCGCCTTCCGCATCCGGGCCCTGCAATTCGGCAAGCTGCGCCTCAGTGCCGGCCAGACGTTGCTGCAGCACCTCCTCCTTTTCCCGGTAGCGATTCTCGGCCTGCCGCTGCAATTCCTCGACCACCACGAATGGCCGGGCGAAGCGACCCCGCGACCGGACGCTGATCAACGCGTCGGTGCCGGACAGGTTATCCAGCGCATTGACCACGAAGGTGCCGTTGTCGGCCCAAGGCTGCGGCATGCGTTGCCCGAAGAAATCCTGTATCTGCACCCACATCCGATCGGCCAGCAGATCGGTATCCGCCACGGCGATAACGTTGATGCTGGCGCTTTCCTTCAGGCCGTCCTTGCGGCCTTCGATGCCATCCGGATAGGCCGACTGCGCCGGTCCCTGGATACGCGCCGCAAGCGTATACCGCTCACCCGTGGGCTCCAGATCACGCAGCAGCTCCTCGGGATTATCCAGCGTCGCGAAGCGCCCCGCCTCGACCGGCATGGCATAGCTGGAGCTCTGGATCAGGGGGGTGAAACGGGTCGTTGCGTCTTCCAGCGGCTCGAGGAAACCAGCGGTCGCCATGGTCAGGCTTTCCAACGAGGCCGTGGTGATGTCCTCGACGTCCATGGTGCGCTGCGGCAGGTTCAGCCAGCCCGGATGCCGGACCGGACGGCGCTCGGCACCCACCCCGACGGACATCGCATAGGAGGCATCGGCCACCACCTGGTCGGGCGCCATGCGCACGCCCCAGGCCTGGAACAAGGGTTCCAGATCCGATGATTTGGCCTCGCCGAACTCACCCGGCCCGATGCCCATGCCCGGATCGGCTTCGCTGTACGGATCGAGAAACACCAGCAATTTGCCGCCGCGCATGACGAACTGGTCGATGGCGTACAGCGTCTGTTCCGGCAGCTCCTTGGGATGCACCAGCATCAGCACCGATACGCTGGCCGGAATCATGTCGACGTCGCGCTTGAGACTCTCGATATGAAACAGCTGACGAATATCCTCCAGCACCATCCAGGGGGGCGTCGCCTGCTGGGTGCGCATGTCAAATCCGCTGGTGATCGGCAGCCCGGAGAGCACACCGACAACCGGCATCTGCGCCGAAGACAGGCTCTGCACCAGGCGACTGATCTCGTATTCGAGGAACTCCTCCTGATCCAGCGGGAAGAACGGGATGCTCTGCGTCTGGCCCTCGGCGTTGGTGCCAGCGAGGCCAAAATAGACATTGTCACCTCCCTGATTCAGCGGCACCGCCTGCAGCCCGAGTTCGGCGGCGCGATCTTCCTCTTCGGAGAACGGCTCGGGGTCGATCACATGGAGCTTGAGCTTGCCATCAGCCTCGCGCTCGTACGCCCGCAGCGTTTCCTCGACGCGCCGGGCGTAGTTGCGCAGCGCCACCAGCTCCTTGGTCGCCTCGTCCGAGTAGAAAAAATGCAGTTCGATGGGTTGCTCGAGTTCATCGAGAATGGTCTCGGTACCCTCCGAAATCGTGTAAAGCTTCTGCTCGGTCAGGTCCAGCCGGGCATCGGTGAAGACCAGGCCGGAAAGCGTGTTGAATGCCAGGAAAGCCAATGCGATCAGCAGCAGTCCGGCGCCTGAATACATCACTCGTTTCATGTGGGCTTCCTTATGCCGCTTTCTTCAGATCGACGACCACGGCGGTGGCCGCCAGCCAGGCGATGATCAGCGTGACGAAATACAGTAGGTCACGCAGGTCGATAACCCCTTTGCTGAGGGAGTCGAAGCGGATCAGGAAACTCAGCGAAGCCACCGCATCCACCAGCCACTGCGGCGCCCAGGCGAAGGCATCAAGCACCATTGGCAGGCCGCTCACGATGAACAGGAAGCACACGCTCACGGCGAGGATGAAGGCGATCACCTGGTTTTTCGCCAGCGCCGACATGCAGGAGCCGATCGCCAGAAAGGCGCCGGCCAGCAGCCAGCTGCCGAAATAGCCAGCGGCGATCGCGCCATTGTCCGGCTCGCCAAGATAGTTGACGGTGACGACCATCGGGAACGTCAGCAGCAACGCGATCCCGGCAAACACCCAGGCCGCGAGAAACTTGCCAGTGACTGCTTCGAAACGGGTGATAGGCAGCGTCATCAGCAACTCGATGGAGCCGGATTTGCGCTCCTCTGCCCACAGGCGCATGGCGATGGCCGGAATCAGGAACAGGTAAAGCCAGGTATGGAAGCCGAAGAAAGGAATGAGATCCGCCTGGCCGCGTTCGTAGAATCCTCCCATATAGAAGGTGAAGACCCCGGCCAATACCAGAAAGATCAGAATGAAAACATAGGCGAGCGGCGTCGCGAAATAACTGCCCAGCTCACGCTTGAAGATGAC
>DPSI01000547.1:6161-6630 GCA_003527165.1 Pseudomonas sp. | reverse complement strand
AGCCTGCCGTGCAAGGTGAGCTGGATCGACTCGCGTGAAAGCGAATTTCCCGCACAGATCCCCGCCGGGGTCGAGAAGGTAGTCAATGACGAGGTGGTCGATGAAGTGGCGAACATGCCGGCCGGCAGCTACTTCATCGTCATGACTCACAATCATCAACTCGACCTGGAGCTGAGCGCGGCAATCCTCGCGCGCAATGATTTCACCTACTACGGCCTGATCGGCTCGAAGAGCAAACGCGCCAAGTTCGAGCACCGCCTGCGTGACCGAGGCTTCCAATCCGAGACGGTGCAACGCATGCGCTGCCCGATGGGCATCGCCGAGGTAAAAGGCAAGCTGCCGATCGAAATCGCCGTGTCCATCGCCGGTGAAGTGATCGCTACATACAACGCTCATTTCGGTGAAAAAAGCGGCGAGAAGACCCGCGACGGCGAAAAACCGGTGCCCATGCTGGTCCCCGCCTCGCGCC
>DPSI01000547.1:0-5900 GCA_003527165.1 Pseudomonas sp. | reverse complement strand
GTGGGAGGCGCGCCCCGCGGCGAACCGGCCGCAGGCCGGCCGAACGCTTCGCCGCGCGGGCGGGCCTCCCCACAACGCAACGCACCCATTACAACGATTCCGAGAACCCCCATGTCCCAAGCGAAAGCCTACCGTGCCGCCCTGCTTCACTGCCTCGCCGACCCGCGCGAGGTAGGCATTGAACAGTCCCATGAATATTTCGAAGACGGCCTGCTGGTAGTCGAGGACGGCAAGATCGCACGCATCGGCGCCGCGGCCGATCTGCTTCCAACCCTGGCGGCCGGCACCGACGTGGTCGAATACCCGGATGCGCTGATCACCCCCGGCTTCATCGATACCCACATCCACTACCCGCAGGTCGGCGTCATCGGCTCCTACGGCGCGCAGTTGCTCGACTGGCTGGAGACTTACACCTTCCCCAACGAGGGGCGTTTCAGCGACATGGCGCATGCCCGCGAGCAGGCCGACCTGTTCCTCGGTGAGCTACTGCGCAACGGCACCACCACCGCGCTGGTATTCGGCACGGTGCACAAGCAGTCGGTGAATGCCTTCTTCGAAGCGGCAGAAAAGCTAGACCTGCGGATGATCGCCGGCAAGGTGCTGATGGACCGCAACGCGCCGGACTTCCTGACCGACACGGCCGAGTCCGGCTACGCCGACAGCCGCGAACTGATCGAGCGCTGGCACGGCAAGGGGCGCCTGCATTACGCCGTCACCCCGCGCTTCGCACCGACCAGCACGCCCGAACAGCTGACCCTGGCCGGCAAGCTGTTCGCAGAATTCCCCGACCTGTACATGCACACCCACATCTCCGAGAACAAGCAGGAAGTCGAGTGGGTCAAGGCACTGTTCCCGGAGCGCAGCGGCTATCTGGACGTCTATGACCACCACGGCCTGATCGGCGCGCGCTCGGTGTTCGCTCACGGGATTCATCTGTGCGACGAGGAATGCAAGCGTCTGGGCGAGACCGGCTCGGCAGTGGCCTTCTGCCCCACGTCCAACCTGTTCCTGGGCAGTGGCCTGTTAGATCTGGCCAAGCTTGAAGGCCACGGCGTGCGCGTGGGCCTGGGCACTGATGTCGGCGGCGGCACCAGCTTCTCGCAACTGCAAAGCCTCAACGAAGCCTACAAGGTGCTGCAGCTACAGGGCCAGAAGCTCGACGCGTTCAAGGCGCTGTACCTGGCCACGCTCGGTGGTGCGCGCGCGTTGTACCTGGACGATCGGATCGGCAATCTGCAACCGGGCAAGGATGCCGACTTCGTGGTGCTCGACTACAAGGCGACGCCGCTGATCGAGTACCGCCTGAGCCAGGCGACGACGCTTCAGGAGCGCCTGTTCGCGCTTATGATTCTGGGCGACGACCGCGCGGTGAAGGAAACCTTCGCCGCCGGCCGTTCGGTGCATCGAAAGGCATCGTGAACAGCAGATCGCAAAGTGATGATCCATCGTCGTTTCGACATTTACCGCCGGGTACGCACGGAGCGTGATGAATGCGTGGATCGGTGAAGCGTGATCCACCTTACGGATCGGAGCCACAACCGCCGCTCGTCAGGGTGGATGTCGCTTCTTACATCCACCGCCGGGTCGCACGGAGCTTGATGAAACGCGTGGATCGGTGAAGCGTGATCCACCCTACGGATCGGAGCCACAACCGCCGCTCGGTAGGGTGGATGTCGCTTCTTACATCCACCGCCGGGTCGCACGGAGCGTGATGAACGCGTGGATCGGTGAAGCGTGATCCACCCTACGGCTTCAACGCGTCCATCAGCGTGTCGAGGTTGTGCTCGAACATGCCGAGATAGCGGCTGGCCGGCCCCTCGCTGGCCAGTGCATCGGAATACAGCGTACCGCCGACAGTGGCGCCGGCTTCGTCGGCGATCTGCTCGATTAACCGCGGATCGCGAATGTTCTCCACGAACACCGCCCGTACGCCTTCGCTGCGTAGCTGGCGGATCAAGGCCGCCACCTCGGCTGCCGACGGTTCGTCGTGGGTGGACAGCCCCTGCGGCGCAATGAACTCCAGCTGCCAGGCTTGGCCCAGGTAGCCGAAGGCATCATGGCTGGTCACCACCTTGCGCTGGCTGGCCGGCAACGTAGCGATGCGTGTATCGGCCCTCTTGAGCAATGCATGCAGGCGGACCAGGTAGTCGTCACGGCGCGCTTCGTACTCCTGGCGGTGGTCTGGATCGAGCTGGACGAGGGCCTTGGTGATGTTGCGCACGTAGATCTCGGCATTGTTCAGGCTCTGCCAGGCGTGCGGATCCGGTACCCGTTCGCCGTCTTCCTCCAGCATCAACGGAACGACGCCGGCGCTGGCGTCGATGCGTTTGCCCGCAGGCTCGCTGCTGCTCAGCAGGCGCTCCAGCCAGGGCTCGAAACCCAAACCGTTGGCGACGATCAGATCCGCACGCAGCAGGGCCTTGGCGTCATCAGGGCTGGGCTGGTAGACGTGGGCATCGGCGTCAGCATCGACCAGGTTGGTAAGCTCGATGCGCTCGCCGCCGACTTCACGGGTCAGGTCTTCGAGGATGCTGAAGCTGGTGACCACCTTGAGCCTGTCGGCCGCTTGCAGGGGGAAAGGCAGCCACAGGGCTAGCGCGAAAAGCAGGTAACGCATGATGAACACCTCAAACGGTCATGGGTAATGAGGTCGAGCGCAGCAGGCCTTGCACCGGCCCTGCGACCACCGAGAACAGATAGAACGTGCCCGCCAGCAGCACGATGCAAGGCCCGCTGGGCAGGCTGACGTAGAACGACAGCAGCAGCCCCAGCCACACGCATACCGCGCCGAACAGGGCAGCAAGCGGCAAGAGAACGAGGAGACGTCGACTCCAGAAACGCGCCGCAGCGGCAGGCAGCATCATCAGCCCGACTACCATCAGCGCGCCGATGGCCTGAAAGCCGATTACCAGGTTGAGCACCACCAGCGTCAGGAAGGCAGCGTGGGCCAATGGCCCGAAACGGCTGATACTGCGCAGGAACAATGGATCCAGGCTGTCCAGCGCCAGGGCTTGATAGGTCAGAGCAAGCACGGCCACACTGACCGCTGCCGTGCCGAGCATGCCGACCAGCGTGTTCGTATCGACGGCCAGCGCCGAGCCGAACAACAGGTGCAGCAGATCCAGCTTGCGCCCCGCCAACCCGAGCAGCAGCACGCCGCTGGCAAGCGAAATGGGATAGAGCGCGGCGAGGCTCGCATCCTCACGCAGCCCGGTACGCCGGCTGACCCATGCCGCCGCACCCGCCATGCCAAGGCCGGCGACGAGGCCGCCAAGCGTCAACGCCGGCAGGCTCAAGCCGAACAGCCAGAACGCCAGCGCCGCGCCGGGCAGGATACCGTGCGCGATGGCATCGCCAATCAGACTCATCCGCCGCAGGATCAGAAATACGCCCAGGGGGCCTGCGCTGCAGGCCAACGCCACGCCACCGAACAGCGCACGGCGCATGAAGGCGAACTCGCTGAAGGGTGCCCACATCAATTCCGCCGTCACGCGACCTGCCCGAACGGTTGACGATCGTCGATGAACTGGCGGATCGGCGCGGTGATACAGCCACTGCGGGCGACCTGCAGGGCGTTGCAATGCCGCTGGCTCAACCCGACGAGGCTGTGGCTGACCAGCATCAGTGTCCTGCCCTGCTGCTGCCAACGCTCGATGTGCTGCCAGAGCAAGCGCAATCCCACCTCGTCCAGCGCCGCCTCGGGTTCGTCGAGCAACAGCACCTGCGCGTCGGTCAGGCTCAGGCGCGCCAGCAAGGCACGCTGCAGCTCACCACCGGACAAGGCGTGAAGCCCATGCGCGTGCAGATTGAGCAGCCCCCAATCGGCCAGTGCCCGATGCAGACGCGCCCGACGCTCGCTACGCCCTAGGCGGCTGCGCCAGAGACCGGCGCTGACCAGGTCGGCCAGACGGATCGGAAATTGCCGATCCACCTGTTGCTGCTGCGGCAGATAGGAAACGCCGCCCAGAAGCGGAACAGCCACCTCGATTCGCCCCGCCAGCGGTCGATCCAACCCGGCCACCACTTTCAGCAGGCTGCTCTTACCCGAGCCGTTGCTGCCGATGACAGCCGTCAGGCTGCCGGCCACCAGCTTCAAATCGAGGGGCGGCGTAAGGGCACGGCCGCCGGCGCCCCATTGCAAGCCATGGCATTCGATCATCATCACCTCGGTCGTCATCGGCCCGCAGGCCGGGCCATACATGCTGCGTTCACGCCGTCGCTGGCTTCGATCGGTGCCAGCTGCGCTGTGCGAACAAACGCGGCTTGCTCGCTTACATATTCGTTATAACATAACATTATGCGTGCCGACTTGAAGACGCACAACGGGCAATTCGCGGCGATGACGCGGGTGCGATCAATCGAACGGCTGCCGCTCGCAACGAAATGGGCCTGAGGCTGGCGAGGACAGGCATGGTCGAGGGGGTAGATCGCGCAGGGAGCGCGCCCGGACTGTGTGAGGCTTGGCGCTGGGTCTTCTCATGCGCTGACCATCATCGTGACCAGGCAAGCGCTGTGATCGCCAACCAGTCAATGACGCGCTGCACAGGACGCGCCAGCGTGGCGCGCCACGGGATTCCTAGCGGACCGTACGCGGCTTTTTCTTCGCCAGGGCCAGATGCGAGAAGACAGCGTGCAGGTCATCCGAGGCACTGTCTTCGTCGAGGTTGAGTTTGCTGTCGATATGATCCATGTGATGCATCATCAGGCTTACGGCCTTGGCGCTGTCGCGAGCGGCGATGGCATCGATCAATTGGTTGTGTTCATCGAACGAGCAATGCGAGCGGTTGCCGCTCTCGTATTGGGCGATGATCAGCGAGGTCTGGGAAACCAGGCTGCGCTGGAAACTCACCAGCGGCGCATTCTTCGCCGCCTCGGCCAACTTCAGGTGAAACTCCCCGGAGAGGCGGATGCCAGCGCCACGATCACCGCGGGCGAAGCAATCCTGCTCGTCGGTCACCATTTGCCGCAGCTCCGCCAGCTGTTCGCTGCTGGCATGCTGAACCGCCAGTTCGGTGATGGCGCGCTCGACCATGCGTCGAGCGAAGAATATCTGCCTGGCCTCTTCGACACTGGGACTCGCGACGACCGCGCCCCGGTTCGGACGCAACAGCACCACGCCTTCATGAGCCAACCGCGATAACGCGCGGCGGATGATGGTCCGGCTGACCCCGAAGATCTCGCCCAGGGCCTCTTCACTGAGCTTGGTGCCCGGCGCCAGCCGCTGTTCGAGAATGGCATCGAAGATATGCGCGTAAACGATGTCATCCTGCGTCCCGGTCCGGACCCTGCCGTTTCGTGTCGGCTTTTTCAGAGGCTGCAACTGTTCGTTCATGGTGACTCGCGTCGGAATGTCGGCAGACCGAACTTTACTGCCTTTCAACATCCGGCTGGCAGTAGTTGATGGTCAAACAGCGAAATAAATCGGAATTTATTGTGCACAATCAAGCAATAGCTCGCACCTGAGAATACGTCGTCTCACCTGAAGCAGGTCACACCCAAACCGGCATAAGCGTCCCAGGTTCGCCTGAAAGAAGGAAAACATGCAAATCGAGTTGCATTTCTTGTATACAAAAGCATAATCGCGTCAAGCCTTCCTGACCTCTCGGTCAAAAAAACCGAGTAGAAGAGCCCTCACCATCACCTGCCCTCGAGAGCGCCGCTCTAGGTGATAGACAACAAGAACGATGAGGAACACCTTGTGGAAACCACAAAGCAGGAACAGCAGACCCTCGGGCTGCAACCGAAGAACGCTGGTTTGCTCGACCGATTCTTCAAACTCAGCGCGCATCGCACCAGCATCAAAACCGAAATGCTCGCAGGCCTGACGACCTTCGTCACCATGGCCTACATCATCTTCGTCAATCCCAACATCATGGCCGATGCCGGTATCGACCACGGCG
>DPSI01000546.1 GCA_003527165.1 Pseudomonas sp. | reverse complement strand
CGGCGCATCCCGCCAGCGCAGGCCGTTGCGGTTGACGAAGATGATCCCGCTCAACACCCGCCTATCATCCACCCGAGGTTTGCCGTGGCTCTTAGGGAAATAGGGCTCCAGCCGAGCCATCTGCTCGGGTGCTGTCAGGGTAACTGAGCGCAGCCGAAAGCCCCCTACCCTGCTCATTCTCAGGCGGTAGCGGCCGCCCATGCGGTATCCGAATCGACGCGAAAACGACGAAGTGTGGATCTGCTGATCAGATGGCGCTGGATGTTGAAGGTGTTGTAGATCGCTGCGTGGGTAGTGAGAAATCTTTGTGCTGAGGCTTGGGATTTGAACCTCTGCTGCTGCCTCTCCCGTCGCCGGATCGGCAGGTGCGAGTTCTCGACACGGTTGTTATCTCGAAGCCGACCGGGACGATGGAGGTGCCGTAGTTCCAGCTGATCGAGCGCCGCACCGTACGATGCCAGTCCGTCCGTTGTTATGCTTTCAGGCTCGACAGGCTGGTTGCGAAGAAGTCGTTTGAGCAGCTTCAAAGCCGCCCCTATATCCCGTCGACGCTGGACGATGACGTCTAAAACCTCGCCTTCGTCGTCGACTGCGCGCCACAGATACATGCGCCGTCCTCCGATCTTGCAGACCATTTCATCGAGATGCCAACGGCCTGTCGGAGGCACTCTCCGCTTCTTCAGCCGCCGTGCAATCAGAGGCCCGAACTTGATCGTCCAGCACCGGATCGTTTCGTAGCTGACGTCAATTCCGCGTTGCGCCATCAGTTCCTCGACGTCGCGGAAGCTCAAGCTGAAACGAAAGTACAGCCACACGGCATGACGTATCACCTCAGCTGGAAAACGATGTCGCTTAAAAGATAGAGGCTTCATAAAATCGCCCACCCCACCAATGGCTTGCAGCCTTCGAAGTGGAGCACCTTTACCGTTAGACTGACAGCACCATGCAATTTGTTGGGCTTGAATGGTTGTTTAGGCTCGCGCAGAACCCGAGTCGTTTTCGCAGGTATTTAGCGCTTTTTCGTTTTGCCTGGTTGGTTATTATCGGGCGAGTGTAGCTTGACAGAAAATTGCTTATTACGGAGTGCCATCCATGCGCGTCGCCATGATCGGAACCGGCTATGTCGGCTTGGTGTCGGGCGCCTGTTTCGCCGACTTCGGCCACACGGTGACCTGCGTCGACAAGGACGCCTCCAAGATCGAGCGTCTGCACCAGAACATCATGCCCATCTACGAGCCGGCGTTGGATGATCTGGTCGCCAGCAACGTCCGCGACGGGCGGCTGGCCTTCGCCGTCGACGGAGCCGAGGCGATTCGGACGGCGGACGCCGTCTTCATCGCCGTGGGCACGCCTTCGCGGCGCGGCGACGGTCATGCGGACCTGTCCTACGTCTATGCCGCGGCCGAAGAGATCGCCGACCTGATGGACGGCTTCACCGTCGTGGTGACCAAGTCGACTGTCCCCGTCGGCACCGGCGACGAGATCGAGCGCATCATCCGCCAGCGCCGTCCCGACGCGGACTTCGCCGTCGTCTCCAACCCGGAGTTCCTGCGCGAAGGCGCCGCCATCGGCGACTTCAAGCGCCCTGACCGGGTGGTGGTCGGAACGAACGACGAGCGCGCCCGCGCCGTCATGGCCGAGCTCTACCGGCCGCTGAACCTCAATGAGACGCCGATCATGTTCACCGGGCGGCGCACGTCCGAGCTGATCAAATATGCGGCCAACGCCTTCCTGGCCATGAAGATCACCTTCATCAACGAGGTCGCCGACCTGTGCGAGGCGGTCGGCGCCGACGTACAGCAGGTCGCGCGCGGCATCGGCCTGGACAACCGCATCGGCTCCAAATTCCTCCATGCGGGACCGGGTTACGGCGGCTCCTGCTTCCCGAAGGACGTCAAGGCGCTGATCAATATCGCCCATCAGAACGACTTCGAGCCCAAGCTGTTGCAGGCGGTCGAGTCCCGCAACGATCAGCAGAAACATTCGCTGTTCAACAAGATTTCCACCCACTTCGACGGTGATCTCAGCGGCCGGACCTTCGCCGTCTGGGGCCTGGCGTTCAAGCCCGGCACCGACGACATGCGCGAAGCGCCAAGCGTGGTGCTGATCAACAGCTTGATCAATGCCGGCGCCAAGGTCCGAGCATTCGATCCGGTTGCTCGCGAGACCGCCCGCCGTGAATTCCCGGAAAGCTGGTTCAACGAGGGTCGTCTGCAGATCGTCGAAGGTCAGTATGAGGCCGCCATCGATGCAGACGCGCTGTGTCTGGTGACTGAATGGAAGCCGTTCCGCCGCCCGGATTTCCGCGCCCTGAAGCGTCTGCTGAACACGCCGCTGATCATCGACGGGCGTAACCAGTACGACCGCGAGCAAGTCAAGCGCGAAGGCTTCAGCTACTACGGCATCGGCCGTCAGCCGGTCCAGGCCTGAGCGAGGGGCAGCGAGTGAGCGTCATCGACCAGCCCAGCGTTCGGCGCGGCTCTTCCCCGGTTCGGGAAAGGCTGGCCTCGCTGTTGCACGGAAGCGTGCGTAGCAAGTTGCTGCGCAACATTCTCACCGTGGTGACCGGCACCGCCGGTGCGCAGGCGATTACCCTGGCTTTCATGCCGGTGATCACCCGCATCTACGGGCCGGAAGCCTACGGCGTCCTGGGCACCTTTCTCAGCGTGACCATGATGCTGATTCCGGTCGCCGCGCTGACCTATCCCATCGCCATCGTGCTGCCCAAGCGCGATGGCGATGCGCGAGGGTTGGTGCGGCTGGCGCTGGCGACGGCACTGACGCTGGCGATGGTTGTTGCGCTGACGCTGCAGTTCTTCGGGGATCGGCTGGCTGCGGCGCTCGAGATCCAGATCA
>DPSI01000170.1 GCA_003527165.1 Pseudomonas sp. | reverse complement strand
CGTTTTGCTCGCTGATGCCGATTTACCGCATGATAAGTTGGTCAGCGTAGCAGCGCGCGAACTCGCCAAGTCCAACCCCGACTTAGATAGATTTAAAAGGCACTGGGGAGAGGCTCTCTACAAGATTGGGATAATCGGCGTGAAGCATGCTGCTCATTTGTCTGTATTGTGGGGCTATAAGGATATAACGCAGATTAATGAGAGCCATTTTCACGATGATTCTCGTATCTATGTTCACAAAATGCTTTGGCATGAACTCGGGACGCGTCTGCACCACTGAGAGTTCTGCTCGCTCTCCTCTTTTGGCGGACGTGACCAACGTCTGTCGGAGCCGGGTATCCGCTCGCAGTGCAATGTTCATTCACGCCATCAGTTCGCCAGCCAGAAACGGACGGCGTCCTTCTCATGCTCGAACGAAAAGCGGACTGCCCCAGTCAGCTTGTTCACCGATCTGAACCAGCGTCCGTGCGCCTGATCGCAGCACCACCACTCGCCAGCAACCCGGCGACGATCATCGATCATATCGTCGAGGTTGATCTGAAGCTCGATGGTGTAAGGCGTAACGAAGGGCGTAACGGGCTTGTTCACCGCGCCACCTGTCGAAACAAGGTCATGTGAGCTACTCGAACCGCCGTAAGCCAACGCCCTTCGGAGATCAGCCGCCGAAAGACGTTGATCATGGCCGTATCGGAGGGGCCACCAATCACAAGGTAATTAGGCGCCATTTGGCACCAGTGGGTAGAACAGTGGCGCCGGCTCGTAGTCAGACGCCTTTTCAGCATAAACTCGTAGAGGTCGATCATTTGGCTCCGTGGTCGATATTCCGACCACCTGATCTGGCGGCCGGTAGACGTATTTATCCAGGTCGCCGAAGGTGACAGCCGAAGTTCCTGCAGCGGATAGAACCGGTTGTCCGGATGCAAGAACAGCCAGAAAGCCTGTAAAACTGTCAGTGGCAGATAAACTCAGCCCATTATCCGATCAGAAATAGAGTTGGCCGCACAGAGCCTTTCCTGTCGGTGTTTTCTGGCGTGCACATGACCAACCCCCACTCTCAAAGCCTCGTTGACGCTGCCTTCGCACATGCGCTTGCGAAAACAACACGTGCCAATTTCTTCAGTGAGATAATTCCCGACTTTCGTCGTTCGTCACCCGGCAGGGAATTCGCTGACGCGCTTGTCTCGCGCCCTTCGGCACCAAAATCCAACGGCGTTCGTCCACGCCCACGTGTTCGGATAAGGGAGCGGAGCGATGGGACTGGGCTGGCATTGATCTGGCGCATCGGCACCGGAACAAAGCGCACGACAGCAACGTGGGCTGACCTGATCGATCTACCATGCCCGGAAGGAGCCGATCCCGTTGCCGCTGCGGTTGCGCGTCAGATGGCAGCAACCATCTGGGCAAAAGCTATTACAGAGTTCGAGCGCGAAATTCAGTCCGGTCGTGTTGCGCTCGTGGGAAGGCGCGGCTCGCCGTTCGAAGAGCGCGGTCAGATACCCACGGCGGCCCTGGTGCACCTTCAGGTAGACGACTGGTTGCTCGGCACCGGCGACGCTGCCGGAACTCGGTTATTCGACCTCCAAGTTGTGCCGCAGTTGGATGAGTCGGCGGCATATCTCGCGAAGGTCCATGCCGCTGGTAAGGTTTGGACCAAGCTGTTGCCGGTGATAATTGGCAAGTTGTTCCCTACCGGCATCCCCGACCGGAGTCTGCTCTCAAACAAGGATTTCTGCGATGCTCTAGGAGGCGAGCTAAAGCGCCTGGGCCTCACTCAACCAGATAACAGGACATATGATAGAGCGCGCAAGGCAAGTGAGAAGACAACGTTGGACAATTAGGTTGTCGCACCCTGTCGCTGCTCATTGATGAAAATCACCGCTTAAAATGAAAGAAGTGCTCCAAGAGCAATGTCGCTCTGGAGAACATCTATGCCTACCTTTAATGTCTTGCTTGGCCTAGCACTCAACGGCCATTACGAAGTCGAAGCTGATGATGCGGGCGACGCTTCCGAACGGGCGATGGACCTTTTCCGAAACGCCTATGACCTTCCGCATGACGGTGACATCGTCATCGATTTCGTCGGATTGACGGATGCTGAAGGCGAAGACGAAGAAAAGGGAGAAAGTGTGTCCGGTCCCGACGGCACGGGCCAATGATCCAGATGACCGAGCTTTCCCATCCCGCCCCAGATGCCGGCGCAATCGAACAAGCCGAAAAGTTCGTTAACGGCCTTTTCGGCAAGTGCCAAAGCCCCACCGTCATCCATCGGATCGAATATGGCGGAGCGATCATCCCGCGAACTAAAGCGGATCACCTGCACGGTGCGCTCACCGGTATGTCCAGCGTGCTGTTTCACTCAATGCTCCGTCAGATCGAGACCGGTGTTGGTGACCTGGATCGCCGCGAGAAGGTCCGCACCCTCATGGCCAATTTGCACTGGGAGATAAACGCCGACCGAGCGGGCGACGTCAAAGTCGTCGTCTACGCGAGTCGGAACAGCCCCGCTGTGTTCTTCGGCATTGATGGCCACTGGTCGGTTCAGCAGCGACCGACTTTGGTCTGGACTGGCCGGAACGGCGTCGCGCTTTCGGCTGTCAATTGTCAGACGATTATCGACGCCCCCTATGCCGAGCGAGTCGGTCGCGCGGCGGGGTTCACTCACCAGCGCATTCGGCTGGAGAACCGCTTCGCCGAGAAGCGGGTGCTGGCGGCCGCCGCAGGGAGGACGAGCGCATGACGGTCCTCACCGAAGCGGAATGGGAAGAACGATTTGTTCCTCTCATCAGACAGGATGAAGATTGCCTCCTGTTCGATGCCTACAATGCCGACGAGCGCGCATTTCTCGAGGCTGTTGGAAACAACAGAATCTGGACGCAGGTCGAGGCTGATGACGCCATCGAGTATGTTCCTGGACGTTGGAAGATCAACGCTACCGGCTACATCGTCACTATGAATCCATGGGCGGACGATGAAGGCGATCTGGCGGTTGTGATCGAACTCGACATGGACTGTGAACGAGATGGGGAAGGCGTTCTTGGCACAATCGAGGATGGAGGAAGCCATGAGTAGGTCTCTGTCTCGCCAACGGGCCTGTGTGCGCG
>DPSI01000459.1 GCA_003527165.1 Pseudomonas sp. | reverse complement strand
CGTAGCGCATCGATGAGTTGACGAATAAGTGGGCTGAACGACATGGATATCTCGGCGAGAAGCTGGAATTGAAGCTGCAAGCTGCAAGCTGCAAGCTACAAGCTGCAAGCTGCAAGCTGCAAGCGACCAGTCTCGCCGCTTCAAGCAGGCTTTTATTTAAAGCTTGTTACCTGCAGCTCGTAGCTGCTTAGAACGGCATCTTGAAACCCGGCGGAAGCTGCATGCCATCGGTCATACCCGCCATTTTCTCCTTGCTGTTCTGCTCGATCTTGCGCACCGCATCATTCACCGCAGCGGCGATCAGGTCTTCGAGGATTTCTTTGTCTTCCTGCATCAGGCTGTCATCCAGGCTGACGCGCTTGACGTCGTGTCGACCGTTCATCACAACGCTCACCAGGCCGGCGCCGGACTGGCCGGTGACCTCAGCGTTGGCCAACTCCTCCTGCATTTTCTGCATTTTTTCCTGCATCTGCTGCGCCTGCTTCATCAGGCCGGCCATGCCACCTTTCATCATGGGATTTACCTCGGATCAGGGTTCGGAGTGTTCTACGGGTTCGATGGTACCGTCGCGAATGACAGCGGCGAACTGCTGCATCAGTTGCTGCACCACGGGATCGGCCTGGATCGACTGCTCCGCCGCCCGCTGGCGCTCACCGCGGCGTCGCGCAGCGGCCTGAGCAGGCGTTTCCTGTTGCGGCGTCTGCAATTCGATATCCAGCTGCAGTATGCGCCCGTGGTATTGATTCAGGGCATCGTTTAGGCGTCGATGCTGAGTTGCGTTGAACAGCGCACTTTGCGCCGGGTCCAGGTGCATGAGCCAGCGATCACCGTCTACGGAAATTAGCGTGCAATTGGCCGCGATGCTGCCGGTCAAGCCACCCAGGCCAAGCTTAAGATAAATATCGAGCCACTCCGCGGCCAGTCCGGTCGCGGGCTCGATCGCAGGCGCCGGCTCGACGGCCTGCGGTTCCGACGCCAGATCATCCAGCCCATCGAGATAGGCTTCGGCCTGGGTTTCGACCTCGAAGTAATCCTCATCGGTGAGCGGCGGCTCGTCATCGTCCGGCTCGTTCACTTCGACCACTGCAGCCAAGTGTTCAGGCTCATCGATCGGCGCGGCTCGCTGCTCCAGCGCCTCGCTTTCCACAGCGATCGGCGGCGTGTCCGGCGGCTCGTTCCAAGGTACGTCGACAACCGGAAGCGCGGGCGAAGGCGGCGCGGGGTCGGGCGACGCAGCCGACGGTTCGGCCTTGGGCGCAGACGGCTCCGGCTGTTGCGCAGGTGGGGAGGCAACGACAGCCGATTGTACTGGCGTCACGGGCGTAACAGCCATCTCCGGGACCGGCGCAGCCAATGGTGCCGTACCGGCCACTTCGGTTGGTCTGGAATCAGTCGTGGCCGGACTGACTCCCAAGCTCTTTAGCGGTGTTCGCGGCGTGTTTTCATTGTCGGCGGGCCGGAACGCGAGCATACGCAACAGAACCATTTCGAAGCCGCTACGCGGGTCGGGCGCCAGCGGCAGATCACGCCGGCCGATCAGGCCCATCTGGTAATAAAACTGTACATCCTCGGCCGGTAGCGCCTGTGCCAGCGCCAACACCCGGTCGCGATCGCCCTGCCCGTTGTCCACCGCATCCGGTAACGCCTGCGCGACAGCGACGCGGTGCAATACGTTGAGCATCTCGGCCAGCACGCCACCCCAGTCGGGGCCTTGCTCGGCGAGATGACGAACCGCTTCGAGCAGCGCACGGGCATCGCCTTCCAGCAGCGCCTGCAGCACACCATAAACCTGCCCGTGATCGAGCGTACCGAGCATGCTACGGACATCGGCCGCGAGCACCTTGCCTTCGCCGAAGGCGATGGCCTGATCGGTCAGACTCATGGCATCACGCATCGAGCCGTCGGCGGCGCGGCCAAGCAACCAGAGCGCATCTTCCTCGAAGGGCACCTGCTCGACGCCAAGCACGTGGGTCAGATGCTCGACCACCCGCTCGGGTGGCATGTTCTTCAGCGAGAATTGCAGGCAACGCGAGAGAATGGTCACCGGCAGCTTCTGCGGGTCCGTTGTGGCCAGCAGGAACTTGACGTGGGGCGGCGGCTCTTCGAGCGTCTTGAGCAGCGCGTTGAACGAATGCGACGACAGCATGTGCACTTCGTCGATCAGGTAGACCTTGTAGCGACCGCGGCTTGGCGCGTACTGCACATTGTCCAGCAGCTCGCGGGTATCTTCGACCTTGGTGCGGCTCGCGGCGTCGACCTCAATCAGATCGACGAAACGCCCCTCATCGATTTCACGACAGACCGAACATTGGCCGCAGGGCGTGGAGCTGATGCCGGTTTCGCAGTTGAGACATTTGGCGATGATCCGCGCGATGGTGGTCTTGCCGACCCCGCGAGTTCCGGTAAACAGATAGGCATGGTGCAGGCGCTGGCTGTCCAGCGCGTTAATCAGGGCCTTGAGCACATGCGTCTGCCCGACCATTTCGCGGAACGAGCGCGGACGCCATTTACGGGCTAGTACCTGATAACTCATAACACCATCGCGGATAAAGCAGAGGACGGGTAATGCTAGCGGAGCAGGCCGCAAATTGCATCCAGCCTGTCGTGGACAACGCCGCTGCGCACCGCAATCGCATCCACCGCCGGATCAGCGCTTCAAGGTTGCGCCCAGCGCTCGCACGAGCTGCTCCAACCGGGCCTGAGCAGAATTGAACTCGATCTGCAGGCCGTCTATTTCCCGGCGCGGCGGGTATTGCTTGCGCAGTCGATCGAAGCCGGTACGGCGCTGTTCCTCATCTTCGCTCAGGCTGCGACGGAAGGCGGCATCGTCTCTTCGCGGGTCATAGACGGCTCGACAGATTGTCGCCAGCACGTCCCCGGGCTTGGCCGAAGCATCGAAGGAAAGCCCGCAGAGCGGCGCAACGGGCATCAGCTCGGCCAGCGCGACCTTCGGCTCCAGACCTTTGCTGGCGCAGAACGCCTGATATATCTGGGCCGTCCCACGTAGCTTGCCGTCCAGGCTGTAGCCGGCGATGTGTGGCGTCGCGATCCAGCACAATTCGGCCAGTTCGACATCAACCTGCGGCTCCCCTTCCCAGACATCGAGCACCGCCTGGATATCCGGCCGCCTGGCCAGCTGTTCGCGCAAAGCGGTGTTGTCGACGACAGCGCCACGGGCGGCATTGATCAGCCAGGTGCCTGGACGCAGCCGCTCCAGGCGAGCCCTGTCCAGCAAATGGAACGTCCCATGCTCGCCCTCCAGCGTTAAAGGCGTGTGCAGGCTGATGACATCGCACTCTGCGAGGATTTCATCCAGACCGACGAATTCACCGACCTCACGGGCCTGGCGCGGTGGATCGCAAACACGTACATCCCAGCCCAGGCCACGCAGCACTTCCACCAGCCTGCCACCAACTTCCCCGGCCCCGACGACACCATAACGGCGACCGTCCAGTTCAACACCCTCACCCTCGGCCAGCGCAAGCAGGCTGCCGAGCACGTAGTCGACCACACCACGGGCGTTGCACCCCGGCGCGCTCGCCCATTCGATACCCGCCTCCTCGAAATAGTCGATATCGAGATGGTCCGTGCCGATGGTGCAGGTGCCAACGAAGCGTACCGCGCTTCCTTCGAGCAGTTCGCGGTCTACCCGCGTGACCGAACGGACCAGTAGCACCTCAGCCTGCTCGAGCGCCGCTCGGTTGATACTTCGGCCCGGCATACGGCGAATCTCGCCATGCTCGGCAAAAAAGGCGTCGACCAGCGGGATGTTTTCGTCGGCAAGGATGCGCATTAGCGGGCTCCGTCATTAATTCGCCCATTCTAGACCGCGTTGGGCCGCTCTGCTGCCTTCCCGAGAGGCTTGATCGCGGCGTAGACTAGCGCGCTTCTGTATACAATCCGGAACCCCTGCAATGCCGACTGAGTTGAAACTCAGACGGGTGCGCGTTGAACTGCGCACCCTCTTCGCCCTCGCCTTGCCGATGATGATCGCCCAGCTGGCGAACACCGCCATGGGCTTCGTCGATACGCTGATGGCCGGGCGCGTCAGCCCGCGCGACCTTGCCGCGGTCGCCCTGGGTAATTCCATCTGGGTTCCGGTGTTCCTGCTGGTGACGGGGATCATCCTGGCGACGACACCCAACGTCGCCCAGCGCTTCGGCAGCGACCAGCATGAACAGATCGGGCCTCTTGTACGGCAAGCGCTGTGGATGGGACTCGGCATCGGAACGCTGTTCGCATTGCTGATGTGGAATGCCGAACCGGTGCTGCACCTGATGCAGGTCGAGCCGGCACTGATCGATCCCACCATGGCTTATTTGCGAGCGGTTGCCTGCGGCTTTCCGGCGGTGGCTCTGTATCAGGTGCTGCGGTGCTTCAGTGACGGGCTCGGTCATACCCGACCAAGCATGGTGGTGGGTATTCTCGCGCTGACGCTGAATATCCCGCTGAACTACATCTTCATTTACGGCAAGTTCGGCCTGCCGGCCATGGGGGGCGTTGGCTGCGGCTGGTCAACGGCGCTGGTCATGGGCTTCATGCTACTGGCCATGCTGTTCTGGGTGCGGCGAGCCGAGTATTACCAGCCAAGCCAGCTGTTCGCCCGTTTCGATTGGCCAAAATGGTCGGTGCTAAGCCGTCTGCTGTCAGTCGGCGTGCCGATCGGAATCGCGGTATTTGCCGAAGCCAGCATCTTCTCGGTCATCGCGCTGTTGATTGGTGGCCTGGGTGCGACCGTGGTGGCTGGGCACCAGATCGCGCTCAACTTCACTTCGCTGATTTTCATGATTCCGCTATCGCTGGGTATGGCCATCACCATTCGCATCGGCCAGGCGCTGGGGCGTGGTGCGCCACGAGATGCACGCTTCGTCGCTGGCTTGGGGATCGTATCGAGCCTGGTCTATGCCTGCTTCTCTGCGGGCGCCATGCTGCTGTTCAGCGAGCAGATCGCCCGTATTTACACCACCGATCCGGCGGTCATTGCGGTCGCTGCCAGCTTGTTCTTCTATGCTGCGCTGTTCCAGTTCTCCGACGTGGTTCAGGTGACCGCGGCAGGCGCCCTGCGTGGCTATCAGGACACCCGCATGACAATGATCTTCACCCTCTTCGCGTACTGGGGGATCGGCCTGCCTGTGGGCTACCTGTTCGGTCTCACCGACAGGTTCGGCGAGCCGAGCGGTCCGGCAGGACTCTGGCAGGGTTTGATCGCCGGGTTGAGCTGCGCCGCGATACTCCTCACCATTCGTCTGGTGCGCAGCGCCCGCCGCGAGATACGCCGGCCGGGGCGGGCCGCCCCGTAGCGATACCCGACAAACGCGCTCAGACCTCAAGCGCCAGCATGACCGCACTCAACAGCAGGAAGCCGCTGAACATGAGGCGTAGCAGGCGCTCCGGTAATGCATGCGCCAGCTTTACGCCCAGGCTGATGCTGAGCAGACCACCTATAGCGAGCGGCAATCCCAACGACCAGTCGACCTGTCCATGGGTCGCATAGGTGAACAGCGTCACGGCGGTGCTTGGTGCCGCCAGAGACAGTGAAAGTCCCTGCGCCACGACCTGTGAAGTACCGAATACTGCAGTAAGCACCGGAGTGGCGAGTACCGCCCCTCCGACGCCGAACAACCCACCCAGTGCTCCGGCGCCAGCGCCTAGCACTCCCAGCCAGGGCCAGGGGTGGCGCAACTCGGTCCCGCCGGGCTGTGGCCGAAAGAAAACGCGCGACAGCGTATAGATAGCCAAAGCGACGAGAAAACCCACGAAAGCGATGCGCATGCGCCCGGCGTCCAGCGAAACCGCAATGGCGGCGCCCGCGATGGCAAAGCAAAAACTGGCGATACCCAATGCCGCCGCGTGACGGGGGTCGATACGATTGCGTTGATGGTAGCGCCAGATGGCCAGCAGGACATTGGGCACCACCATCACCAAGGCCGTACCTTGCGCAACTTGCTGATCCAGATCGAACAACACGCCCAGCACCGGAATCGCAATCAGCCCACCGCCGATCCCAAACAAACCACCCAGCGTTCCCAACGCCAAACCCAACACCATATTCAGCCCGAATTCGACGAGTTCCATGACCGCTCCCGAATAAAACGAACATGCTACCCAGCCACCTATGGCGGGTATATGCATAAGCACGCACAATGGCTTTGCAATTTACGCAAAACGGAACGAATCATGGATGCCGATGCCCTGACTGGCCAGTTCAGGCTGTTTCTCGACGTGCTGGATACCGGCAGTTTCTCAG
>DPSI01000102.1 GCA_003527165.1 Pseudomonas sp. | reverse complement strand
TCCAGCACCCGCGAGCGCGCCCAGTACAGGTCGGTACCGTCCTCGAACAGCACGTATACGTAGCTGTCGCCAAAGAACGAGTAACCACGCACCGTTTTTGCCCCCGGCACCGACAGCATGGTGGTGGTCAGCGGATAGGTGACCTGGTTTTCGACGATCTGCGGCGCCTGGCCGGGATATGGCGTGCGGATGATCACCTGCACGTCGGACAGATCTGGCAGCGCGTCGATGGGCATGGTGCGAAGCGCCCAGATGCCCACCGATGTCATCAGCAACGTCGCCAGCAGTACGAGAAAACGATTGACCACCGACCAGCGAATCAGCGCGGCGATCATGGCTGTTGCTCCTGTTTGTGCAGACGCTCGATCACCAGGCCACTGGCTGTTTCGCGCACAGCGAAGCTCACCCGGTCGTGCTCGGCCATGCCATGCAGCAGGTGCGGATTCGCGATCGCGAAGCGCATGGTCATGCCCGGCATGCCGAGGGTATGAAACGGGCCGTGGGCGATCTTTACCCACTGCTCGTCGAGCTCGATGATGCGCCCATCCGACTCGTGCAGCGCCGGGTTCATGTCCGCGTGCCCCGGGCCGGGTTGGGCATCCTCGATGGCTGCCGCAGTGATGCCGCGCAAGCTGGCCTCGGAGTCGATCAGAAACTGCCCGGACGCCACCACCTGCTGGCCCTCCTCCAGCCCATGGAGAATCGCCGTGCGACTTCCGCTGTCCGCACCCGGACGGACCTCGTCGGGCCGGTATCGGCCGCCCGGCTCGGCGATCATGACCAGGGCGCGCTTGCCGGTACGAATCACGGCTTCGCTGGGGATCAGCAGCACCGGCTCGGCGCCGGCATCGGCCAGGGTCACGCTTGCGGTCAAGCCGGGACGAAGAACCCCGTCAGGATTGGGCAGCTCGATGCGCACGCGTAACGTACGGCTGGCGGCGGTGGCTTCCGGTAGCACGGCGGTCACGCTGCCCTTGATCGCTTCGCCGTCCAACGCCGGCAGCCGGGCACTGGCGTCCTGGCCAACACGTATCGCCCGGCCCTGTGCCTCCGGTACGGCGACTTCGAGCCAGACGCTCTGCAATCCGTTGATTGACGCCAGCGGTGCTCCAGCCGATACGCTCATGCCTTCGCGTACGACCAGGTCCTGCAACACGCCGCCGATGGGCATGTGAATCGTCAGTTGGCCGCGAATCTTGCCGCTGCGCTCCAACTGGCGGATAACGTCTGCGGGTATGCCGGCCAGACGCAAGCGCTGGCGGGCACCTTCGAGCAGGGCCGGTTCGCCGACACG
Organism: Pseudomonas sp.; assembly: GCA_003527165.1. GTDB lineage: Bacteria > Pseudomonadota > Gammaproteobacteria > Pseudomonadales > Pseudomonadaceae > Stutzerimonas. The sequence continues at coordinate 11,287 of DPSI01000102.1, read as the reverse complement.
CCGCAGGGCAAGAAACTCCTCCTGCGCCGCCGCCCATTCGGGAGTCAGCAGGTCGACCAGCGGCGCGCCTTTCTCCACGATGTCACCCGGCGCAAGGCGATAAACCCGCTCGACGAATCCCGCCGCCCTCGCCTGCACCTGCGCCACGTCGCGTGCGTTGTAGCCCAGCACACCAACCGCCTCGATCCGGCTGGCGAGCTCGCCCCGGCTGACCGTCGCCAGCCGCACGCCGAGATTCTGCGTCACGCCCGGGTCGATGCTGATGCTGGCCGCATCGCCACCCTCATCGGCATAACGCGGTACCAGCTGCATGTCCATGAAAGGCGACTTACCCGGCTTGTCGAACTTGTGCTGCGGCACCATCGGATCGTACCAGTAGAGGACCTTGCGCTCGGCCTGCGAAGCGCCCGGCTTCGCTGCCGCCTCTGTGAGCAGCGGGTTGGATTTCGCTTGCGCCAACCAGTAGCCACCGACCAGGCCCAGGACGGCGGCCAGGACGGCCATCGTGATTGTCTTTGCTGATGGTCGGCTCATTGAGCATCTCCGTAGGCGAAATGCAGGCGGGCGGTCGCGATGGCTTGCAGACCCTGCAAGTCAATCTGCTTCAGGCGGGTTTCGATCAGCGCGCGGCGGGCGTCGAGTACGGCGTCGAGCTCGCCGGTCCCGGCCCGATAACCGGCCAGCGTCAGCTCGGCGCGTTCGCGAGCCAGTGGCAGAAACACCTCGTTGGTGCGCACCAGGGCGCGTCGAACCCGCTCGAGTTCGGCCAGTTCGGCTGACAGCTGCTCGGCAAAGGCTCGCTGGGTTGCCTCGCGTTCGGCTTCGATCTGGTTGAATTGCGCATGCCTGGCGGCGATACGCGGACTTTGCCGCGAGCGCTGAAAGACAGGCAGGTCGATGCTGAAGATGAGATTGACCATGTCGCCGTATTCGCGGCCACGCTTGAGATAGCCGACTTCCCAGCTCCAGTCCGGCCTCCTCTCGGCGGTGGCTTCGCCGATACGCGCCTGCGCCTCGCGCAGCCTGGGCTCGTAGGCCGCAAGCTGCGGATGGCTGTGCAAGCGATCGATGAAGGTTTGCTGATGCACCGTCCATCCCGGCAGGCCGCCGCTCAGAGGCTGCGTCCCAGCGTCGCCGATCCAGCGTGTCAGCGCCGCACGCGACTGGCGGTGCAATTGCATCAATTCATCTTCACGCTCGGCCAGTAACGCCGCTTCCTGGCGAGGTACCCACGCTGTCGGCGATCTGCCCGCGAGCACCGGCAATCTTCGCCCGCACCGTTTCGGCAAGCAGCCGGTTTTCATCGAACAAGGTCTTGAACAACTCCAGCTTACGCTCGAGGGTATGGGTGGCGATCCAGGCCTGCGCAGTCGCCTGGCGCACCTTGAGCGCTTCGACTCGACGCTCGGCTTCGGCGCGGCCGATACCAGCCTGCGCGAGCTCGACACGGGCTTCGCGTTTGCCGCGGTTGGGGACCTCTTGCATCAGGCCGATCATCTGCATGGTCATGCCGTCCTCCCCGGGACGCCAGGAGGCGTCACCTTCAATGGGCAGGTTCTGCAGGCCAAGCAGCAACTTGGGGTCTGGCAGTTCGCCGGCGGGGATCGCATTCTGTGTGGCGGCGATCAGTTTCGAGGCCTCTGCTTGAAGCGAGGGTGACCGGCGTTCGGCAAGTTGCAGGGCGTCTTCGAAGGTCAATGCGCCAGCCAGAGACGGCAACAGCATGGCGCAGCAGCACATCGCCGCGCCGAGCGGACGGATGCGTGGGTATCGGAACTTCATGATATGGATTCCTATAGAGCCGGTGCGCCATCAGGCACACGAACTGGATCCGTCACCGGAGAGGTGAAGGACCGCTCAGGTTCAGCGAAGGAATCAGAAACGTGGGGGGCGCCAGTGGCTGTCGCCGGCGGGGGTGGGCATGTAGTCGGGGAAATAGGTTGCGACGATCAGCGGTGCGCCGGGCAGAGCCGGCTTGCTGACCTCTGGCGACAGCATGCTGCTGGTCTGGCACTGTTGGCCGCTGGCACAGAGCGGTCCGTCATCGTTGTGCGAGTGCTCGGTTACGCCGGCAGTATTCATGCCGAGCATATTCCCGTGCGCCTGGTGGTCCTCACGGTCTGCAGTGGTCATTTCCGAGCCGGTCATCAGGCAGCGTTCCGAAGCCAGCTCCGGTGCTGCCATCCCGTTCACGGAAAGCATCAGGCTAATCAGCAGTACGAAAAATAAACGCAGACGAGGTTTCATGGCGCGAGTTTATTCGCTCCGCTGGAGCTCAATAATTGATCCAGATCGGCTTTTTTTTCCTTTTACGACCGCTCGCGTTTGTCATTCAGCAGGTGGCTCAGGACCGATCGCATCTTTCCGGCCTTGACCGGCTTGTTCAGCACCGGCACCCCCAACCCTTGTAATTGGCGGCGGCACTGGTCGCTTCGATCAGCCGTGACCATAACGACCGGAATCGATTGACCGTAGTGCGCCTGCAACGCGGTGACCACGTCCCACCCCGTCACGCCCTGATCGAGATGATAGTCGGCAAGAATCACCTCGGGGGGCGACTCGCCGAGCACGGCCAACGCCGCCGCCTGGTCGGTGGCGGTCCGCACTTCGCAGCCCCACTGCCCCAGCAGCGCCGCCATGCTGTGCAAGATGCTCAGTTCGTTATCCAGAACCAACAGACGCCGCCCTGGTAGCGGGTCTCCCAGCACGGGCAGCATCAACGGTGCTTCGGTTGGCGGCTGAGCAGGCCGCTCGGCCAGCGGCACATCGATACTGAACACCGAGCCTCGCCCCGGCTGCGAACGCACCTGGACGCGGTAATCAAGCATGGAGGCGATGCGATCGACGATGGCCAGGCCGAGCCCGACCCCGGCGCGCTCCGCGGCCCGCTGCACACCCAACTGATTGAACTCCAGGAAGATCGACTGCAACTGAGCCGCCTCGATTCCGCGACCGGTATCCCAAACTTCGATCCGCAGGCATTCGCCCCGTTTGCGCGCGCCCAACAACACTCGTCCCGTGTCGGTATAGCGGCAGGCATTGCTGAGAAGGTTACGCAGGATGCGCGTCAACAGCCTGAAATCACTGCGCAACGCGTAGGCTGGAATGTAGTAATCGAAGCCGAGCCCCTCCGCTTCGGCCACCGATTGAAACTCGGATACCAGGGGCAGTAGCACCTCGTCGAGACGATAGACTTCAATGTCGGGTTTGATTGCCTGCTGGTCCAGCTTGGAGATGTCCAGCAGGTCGGTCAGCAGATCTTCAGCGCCCTCCAGCGCCTGATGCGCGCGTTCGACGAGATTCTGCTCAGAGCCAGGCAAGCCCCGCTCGCGCAAGGTGGAGATCAGCAGACGCGCCGCATTAAGCGGCTGCAGGAGGTCATGACTGGCGGCGGCCAGGTACTTGTCCTTGCTGTGATTGGCCGTCTCTGCCGCATCGCGTGCCTTGCGCAGCTCCAGCGTGCGTTCTGCGACACGTTGCTCGAGCTGCTCATTGAGCTGCAGCAGCCGCAGCTGCGCCAGCTTGCGCTCGGTGATGTCGGCGACGAAGCCCTCGACCAGGCCATCCTCGTCGGGCTTGAGCAACAGATTCATCATGACGTCGAGGGCGCTGCCGTCCTTGCGTCGCAACTTGGTTTCATAACCGAAGAGACCGCGCTGAGTGCTCAAGATTTCTCGGATCTGCTTGAGCTCGTCTTCGCCGCCAATGAACAGATGGTGGGACAGATCGGTCAGCGCCCAGAGCGCGTCGGCGGGGCTGTCGTAGCCGAGCATGCGGGCCAACGCCGGATTGGCGGCCCTGATGCCTTCCTGCAGGCTCGCCTGGAAAATGCCGTGCACAGCGTGCTCGAACAGCCATTTGTAACGGTTTCGCTCGGCCTCCAATTCTTCCAGGCGCGCCACCAGTTCGGGGTAATGGCTCTTGCGCGCCGAATGAATCCCGAGCCCGAGCAACCCGGCCAACGCGTCCGGTTGGTCAGAGTGCTTCGGCATAGACCACTTCGACGTCGCGCTGGGTCGAGGAGCGCGGGTTGGTCAGGATGCAGGGATCTTGCATCGCGTGCTGGGAGAGGAAGGGAATATCCGAGAGGTTCATACCATGTAGTCCCAGCGTTTCACTGAAACCGATGGCCTGTTTGAGCTGGATCAGATGATTGACCAGGCGATTACGAATGTCTCGATGTGGCAGGCCGCGGGTGTCGATGCCGAAGGTTTCGGCGACAACCTTGAACCGATCCGGTGCAGCGCTGTAGTTGAATGCCACCACATGCTCGACCAGCACCGCATTGCACAGCCCATGTGGTAGATCGAGAAAGCCACCGAGGCTGTGTGACATCGCGTGTACCGCGCCCAGGATGGCGTTGGAGAACGCGAGCCCCGCCTGCATGCTGCCGAGCATGATCTTCTCACGCAGCTGAATGTCCGCAGGGTTGGCAATCATCTGCACCAAATGGCCATTGATCAGGCGCATGGCTTCGAGGGCATGAGGATCGGTCAGCGGACCATTCCCGGTGGAAACGAAGGCTTCGATGGCATGCACCAGCGCATCGATACCGGTACAGGCCGAGAGAAACGGGTCCATGCTCAAGGTGGTTTCCGGATCGATCAGCGACACGTCGGGCACGGCACCCTTGCTGACGATGGAAAACTTCATTCGCTCTTCCTGGTTGGAGATGATCACGAACTGCGATACATCAGCCGACGTACCTGCGGTAGTCGGGATGAGAATCAGTGGGGGGCTCGGCACCCGGAGCGTGTCGACGCCTTCGAATTCAATGATGTTGCGGCCGTGGGCGACGGCGATGCCTATGCCTTTGGCGCAATCCATCGGGCTGCCACCCCCCACCGCGACGATGACGTTGCAGCCCTCTTCGCGATAAACCTCGGCGCCGGCCATCACCTCCTCCGTACGAGGGTTGGCGGAAACCTGGGTGAACAGGCAGTACTCGATGTCCTGGCTCGTCAGGCTGGCCTGGACGTCAGCCACCCATCCAGCGGCGACAACGCCGGGGTCCGACACCAGCAATACTTTGCGGGCACCGAAATTTTTTGCGTAGTTGCCGGCACTGTGACGACACCCGGCGCCGAATATGATTTCGGGAGAAACGAATTTGCGCTGCAGGCTGATATTGGGGCTCATACAACGGCCTTGATTATTTTTTTAAGTCCGGCAAGCGTACTGTTTTCTACCATCAAAGCAATCCGGCAAAGGTGCGTACAAACCCGAGGCGGGCAGCGCTCGAAGCAATCGCGCGGAGGCACAGCTTGCCGGGGGCTCAGCGAAGCACGCGCTGATAGAAATGGCACTCTCGCTCCAGCGCATCCGCAAGGTTGTCCGCTTGTCGGAAACCATGGCGTTCTTGCGGGTAGAGGTGATATTCGACCGGGATGTCTCGTTGGCGAAGCGCTGCCACCATCGACTCGGTCTGTTCGGGCAGCACGACGGCATCCTGCCCGCCCTGGAAGAAGATCACCGGCACCTTGATCTGTGCCGCATTGTGCAACGGAGTGCGCTGGCTATAACGCTCGGCATGCCGCTCGGGATCGCCGATCAGCCAGTCCAGATAATCCGCTTCGAACTTGTGCGTGACACGCCGCAGCGCGAGAGGATCGCTGACGCCATAGAGGCTGGCGCCGCCCCTGAAACCTGCATCGGATGCCAGCGCACAAAGCGCGGTATATCCGCCGGCGCTCGAGCCACGAATAAAGGTGCGGGCAGAATCGATCTGCCCGTCCGCCGCCAGTGCCGTGACGACGGCACGTGCATCTTCCACATCGACAACGCCCCATTGCCCGTGCAGTCGTTGACGGTAAGCGCGGCCGAAACCGCTACTGCCTCGGTAATTGAGATCAGCCACGGCAAAGCCACGCTGCGTCCAGTACTGGATCCGCGGATCGAATACCGGGTAACAGGCCGACGTCGGGCCTCCATGGAGGAAGACCACCAACGGCGGTTTCTCCCCCTCAAGGCCGCGGTAGCTGGCGTTACAAGGCGAATAGAAAAACGCATGGGCGGTTTCATCCTGTCCGCTGGCGAAGCTGAACGGCTGAGGACGCGACAGCCGGTCTCCGGTCAGCGGCTGCGCGCCGCCAGCGAGAATGACGCTCCGCCCGGTCCGACGTTCTATCGCCACCAACGCTGATGCGCGGTCGGCGGCCCCGGCAATGCAGTAATAGTGCTGTTCATCCGCAGCCAGCTGCCGACAGCGGCTGAACGCGGTCGTCAGCTGGCGCTCATGCCCCTCGCCGTTCTGCTCGAACAACAGGCCGTAGCCGTCGACCATGCGCGTCATCAGCAGGCCGCCGTCGGCCAGTGGCAAATAACTGGTCGTGCCCAGCTGCCAGGGCGCCGGTGCATGGTCGAAGCGCGGCGGAGCAGCCGCGTCAGGTCCGGCGCCATCGTGGTTAACAGAGAACACCGGTACCAGCCGACCGTCCTGCGCTCGCCAGGGTTGCCACCAGCCTGCCCGATCACTCAGGCAGTAGAGCGTGCCGTCTGCCGCAAAGCGTGGCTGCTGCAGGGATTCGCCGCCTTTGGTTCCTGCCAGGCATATCGGCGCTTGCCATACGCCATCGCCACCACGTTCGACCATCCATAGACTGGACGCCGTCCAAGGCTGCTCGGGGCGTTGCCACTGGATCCAGGCCATACGCCGCGATTCGCTATCGATGGTCGGCGAAGAATAAAAATCCGCGCCTTCAGCGACAACGCTGCGGCGGCCAGTCGCCACCGAGAAGCTGACCAGTCGGTGTTCGACGCGCTCGGCAATATGGGCTTCCTCGACCGCCATGACCAGTGACTGCACCGGATCGAACTGTAAATCGCCGTAGCGGCAGTGGGCCCGCTGGGTAAGCGTGGTGGGTTCGGCTATTCCGTCGGCGATGGATTGAAGATAGATCTGCTGGTCCTTCTCGTTGACGAAGGCCACCCCTCGATCCGTCACGCAGAAAGCGCCACCGCCGTACTCGTAGACCCGACTGCGCAGCGATACATCAGGAGGCGTGATACAAACAGCGCGACCGGATCGCCAGTGCCATAGCGTACAGCGACCATCCGCCGGGTCGTATTCGATCCAGAGCAGGCCATCATGACCTGTTCGAATCTCGGCGTAATCACGGCTCGCCGACGCGGCCTTCTCGGCGCTCCAGTCGCTGGGCCAGAAGCCATAGGGGATTGCAGTCTTGGCCATCTCGATATCGCTCAACAGGTGAAAGCTCGCATCGGACGACCTTACACCTTGAGGATCAGCTTCGAAGCCTTCTCGTTGCGGAAGGTCAATTCGTCCAGTCCGCGCGGCGCCTGCTCGGCCTCGGTACGCGCGGCGAGGATTCTGCCATGGTGCGGCGATTTGCTGCACACCGGATCGGCATTGGTGGCATCGCCGGTGAGCATGAACGCCTGGCAGCGACAGCCGCCGAAATCCTTGTCCTTCTCATCGCAGGACTGGCACGGCTCAGGCATCCAGTCGTAGCCGCGAAACGTGTTGAAGCCGAAGGAATGCCGCCAGATCTGCTCGATGCTCTGTTCGCGCACGTTGGGAAAGCTGATCGGCAATTGCCGTGCGCTGTGGCAAGGCAGTGCCGTGCCATCAGGAGTCACGTCGAGAAAGAGATTGCCCCAGCCGTTCATGCAGCCCTTGGGGCGCTCTTCGTAGTAATCCGGGGTGACGAAGATCAGCTTGCAGGAATGGTTTTCCGCGGCGAGCCTGTCGCGCCATTCATTGGTGATGCGCTCGGCCCGTACCAGTTGCTCCTTGCTCGGTAGCAACCCGGCGCGATTGAGTTCGGCCCAGCCGTAGAACTGGCAGGTGGCGAGTTCGACGAAGTCGGCTTCCAGCTCCAGGCAGAGCTGGATGATGCGTTCGATGTTGTCGATGTTGTGCCGGTGCGTGACGAAGTTCAGCACCATTGGATAGCCATGGGCTTTCACGGCGCGCGCCATGGCGAGTTTCTGCGCGAAGGCCTTCTTCGAGCCGGCGAGCAGGTTGTTCACCTCCTCGTCGGCGGCCTGGAAACTGATCTGGATGTGATCGAGCCCGGCGTCAGCGAACGAGGCGATTTTATCCTCGGTCAGGCCGATGCCCGAGGTGATCAGGTTGGTGTAGTAGCCGAGGTCTCGTGCCGCCTTGATCAGCTCGGCGAGATCTTGTCGAACCAGCGGCTCGCCGCCGGAGAACCCCAGCTGCGCCGCGCCCAACTCACGCGCCTGGCGAAACACCTCAATCCATTCGGCGGTGCTCAGCTCTTCGTGGCTGCGGGCAAAATCCAGCGGATTCGAGCAGTACGGGCATTGCAGCGGGCAGCGGTAAGTAAGTTCGGCCAACAGCCACAGCGGCGGCCCCGGCTCGAAGCCGGGCTTAGCGAAGCTCGATCCAGAACCGTTCAACGGCCACCTCCAGAAATGAGACGATGTCTTCCTCGATCCCTTCCGCTTCGGGGTAGCGTGCCTGCAGGTCGGCGACGATCGCACCGACGGTGCGCGTGCCATCCACCTCGGCAAGAACCGCAGCGGCGCTGTCGTTGAGCTTGATCATGCCTTCGGGATAGAGCAGCACATGGCAGTTCTGCGCGGGCTCCCATTGAAAGCGGAAACCGCGGCGAAAGACTGGAATCTGGGTCAGTTGAATATCGCTCATGTTGCTCTGTCTCGCCAATGGCAGATGATGGGCCTGCGGGTTGGATCCCGGTATGTGCGTCGTGGCGGGCTGAAGCGGAGCGCCCTCCGCCCCACTCAACTGGAATCGGTTCTGCCATCCGGTTGTAGCTTTATGGGCTAGAACGTAATGCCCTTATGCCAGACGCGTTCGCCGGTCACCGTATGGTACGGCGGGCGATTCAGCTCGTAGGCCATGCTCATGGCATCCAGCATGCTCCACAATACGTCGAGTTTGAATTGAAGAATGTTCAGCATGCGTTCCTGCGCTTCGCGGGTCTTGTAGTGCTCCAGGGTGATCCGCAGGCCGTGCTCGACGTCGCGGCGGGCTTCCTTCAGGCGCTTGCGGAAATAGTCATACCCGGAGACGTCGATCCAGCCGTAATGCTGAGGCCAGGCCTCAAGGCGGGACTGGTGAATGGGCGGGGCAAAAAGCTCGGTCAGTGAGCTGCTGGCCGCTTCTTGCCAGACGGCACGGCGCGCGAAGTTGACATAGGCGTCGACGGCGAAGCGCACGCCCGGCAATACCAGTTCCTGGGACAGCACCTGTTCGTGCTCCAGCCCCACCGCTTCTGCCAGCCGCAGCCAGGCTTCGATACCGCCCTCCTCGCCCGGCGCGCCGTCGTGATCGAGGATCCGCTGAACCCATTCGCGACGGGTATCGCGGTCCGGACAGTTGGCCATGATCGCGGCATCCTTCACTGGGATGCACACCTGATAGTAGAAGCGATTGGCAACCCAGCCCTGAATCTGCTCGCGGGTCGAGCGGCCTTCGTACATCGCACGATGGAAAGGGTGATGGATGTGGTAGTAGTCGCCCTTGGCGCGGAGCGCCGCTTCGAACTCGGCGGGGGTCATGGCTGGCAGGGTCATAAGAGCTTCCTTACGGGTTGTGCGGACTGTTTCTGCAGGCAGCGCCGAGCGCGGCCTCAGCCACTGATTGGCGGATGCCGAACGGCTCGCGCTACAGCTCGATACTCATGCCATCGAACGAGACTTCAATTCCCTGCTCGTCGAGCACTGCCCGCTCGGCGGAATCCTCGTCGAGAATCGGATTGGTGTTGTTGATGTGGATGAGGATCTTGCGTGCCGCCGGCATGCCATCGAGCACCTCGATCATGCCGCCGGGGCCGCTCTGGTGAAGATGGCCCATTTCACTGCCGAGCTTGTCGCCCACTTCACGCACACGCATTTCATCGTCGCGCCAAAGGGTGCCATCGACCAGCAGGCAATCGGCGCCGCGCATGATCTCCAGCAACGCGGGGCTGACCTTGCCCAGGCCCGGCGCGTAGAACAGCTTGCCGCCGGTCTTGCAGTCTTCGATCAGCAAGCCGATGTTGTCGCCTGGATGCGGATCGTTGCGATGCGGTGAATATGGCGGTGCGGAGCTGCGCAGCGGAATCGGCGTGAGGGTCAGGTTCTGGCATACGGGAATGGTGAAGCTGCCTTCCAACGCAATGGGGTTCCAGCGCAGGCCGCCCTTCCAGTGTTCGAGCATGTTGAACAACGGAAAACCAGTGGTGAGGTCCTGATGAACCATTTCGGTACACCAGACTTCATGGGGGCAGCCTTCACGCAGCGTCAGCAGGCCAGTGGTGTGATCGATCTGGCTGTCGAGCAGGATGATCGCGCCGATCGCCGTGTCACGCGGTCCACGTGCCGGCTGCAGCTTTGGAAAGGATTCCAGCTGTGCACGGATGTCCGGCGAGGCGTTGCAAAGAATCCAGTCTTCGCCGTTGTCGCTGATGGCAATAGATGACTGGGTACGGGCCTGCGCCCGCAAGGTGCCTTTGCGCAGCCCTGCGCAGTTGGCACAGTTACAGTTCCACTGGGGAAAGCCGCCGCCAGCAGCAGAACCGAGAATCTGGATAAACATGGCCCGCTCCCTGAAAACGAAGCCCCGGCCTGAGCCGGGGCGGATAAATCAGCGATTGGCGAAGTACATGGTGACTTCAAAACCAATACGCAGGTCAGTGAAAGCAGGTTTGGTCCACATGGCTCGATTCCTCTTCTTGGGGTTGCGGGTTATCCCGACAACTTCATTAAGCACTCTAGTCCGCTAAAAGCAGAATGGTACTTTGGAAGGAGACAACGCCCTGCCTTGGTAGTGCCCCGGGGCGTCGCCTCAGCAATTGCCTGGGCGGGCTTGCCTTTGCACCGTTCGTCGGGATGGCTACCGATGGCGCGTTGCCGGGCGATCGTTCATACCGCGCCAGGCCAGCTCGTTAGTCAGCGTGGCCATTGGCGAGAACATTTTCTGATCGAATTCGCTGATGGGGTCGCCATCGCGAACGCGCAGCGGCCAGTCGTGGTTGGCCAGCGCGGCCTTGCCGATCGCCACAAGATCCAACTCACCGTCGTCGAGCAGTTTTTGCGCCTGCTCGCCGGTCGTCACGCTGCCATTGCCGATCACCGGAATCGATACGCTCGTCTTGGCAATCGCCGTCAGGGTCGGCCCCTCGCCGAACGCCGGCGCGCCAACGTCATATTCGGTGATGTGCAGATAATCCAGTCCCGCCTCGGCCAGCATGGCGAAGCGAATCCTCGCTTCGTCGACACCGCCCTCCCACTTCAGCCGACTGGCGGTGACCATCCCCTGGGATAGCCGCATGCCGACCAGAAATCCATCGCCGAC
>DPSI01000281.1 GCA_003527165.1 Pseudomonas sp. | reverse complement strand
AACACCTCGGGATAACCCACCACGGCACGCTCGAATTCATCCAGGTTGCTTCGGCCATGAGCGGAAAGCTTGATGTTGACGAATACCGTCATGTTCAGCCCGAGCTTCTTGGGGTTGAGCAGGGCGACCTTGCGCTCGATCAGCCCCTCTTCCTGCATTCGGTGGATGCGGCGCCAGCAGGGCGATTGCGACAGTTCGACCTTTTCCGCGACCTCGGCGGCGGAGAGGTCGGCGTTGTGTTGCAGCAGCAGCAAAATCTTGCGGTCGATGCTGCTCAGCGGGATCTGCATGGTTGTTCCTGTTTTGTTGTTGTTGGTGGATGGATCATGCGCGCGATGGCGCTTACACAGCAAAAGTAGAAAGAAAATCTCTCCTCGTCACGGCCAGACTCTTATCCAACGCGCAACGGTGGGGTGATCCCTTGCCGGATCGCTGGCGTGGGACGGCTTACCGTGCGGCTGCCCACGACCTGTTAGGCGGACAGTGAACAGCACTGTCCAGACTCCGATAAAAACAAACAGGAGCGCCATATGTCATTGGCCGAGATCCGCCTGGATGACAAGTACCGGCTCGCAACCGGACATCTGTACCTCACCGGCACCCAGGCATTGACCCGCCTGCCCATGCTGCAGCACCAGCGCGATCTGGCGCAGGGGCTCAACACGGGCTGCTTCATTTCAGGCTATCGCGGCTCGCCGCTTGGCGGGCTGGACAAGAGCCTCTGGGAAGCGCGCGAATTCCTCAAGCAGAACGCCATCCATTTCCAGCCGGGCCTCAACGAGGAACTGGCGGCGACGGCCGTGTGGGGTAGCCAGCAGACCAACCTGTTCCCCGGCGCCAGGTACGACGGCGTATTCGCCATGTGGTACGGCAAGGGGCCGGGCGTCGACCGCTCCGGTGACGTCTTCAAGCACGGCAATGCCGCGGGCGTCTCGCCCCATGGCGGCGTCTTGCTGCTGGCCGGCGACGATCACGGCTGCAAATCCTCGACCTTGCCGCACCAGAGCGAGCACGCCTTTATCGCCGCCTCGATTCCGGTGCTGAACCCGGCCAACGTCCAGGAAATCCTTGACTACGGCATCATCGGCTGGGAGCTGTCGCGCTATTCCGGCTGCTGGGTGGCGCTCAAGACCATTGCCGAAAACGTCGATTCGTCCGCCGTGGTGGAAGTCGACCCGCTGCGGATACAGACGCGCATTCCCGACGACTTCGAGCTGCCCGAAGACGGCGTTCACATTCGTTGGCCGGACCCGCCACTGGCGCAGGAAAAACGCCTCAACCTGTACAAGATCTACGCCGCACGCGCCTTCGCCCGCGCCAACAACCTCAACCGCGTGATGCTCGATTCGCCGAATCCGCGCCTGGGCATCATCACCACCGGCAAATCCTACCTCGACGTGCGCCAGGCCCTGGATGATCTCGGTCTGGACGAAGCGCTGTGTGCCTCGGTCGGCCTACGGGTGCTCAAGGTCGGCATGAGCTGGCCGCTGGAACCGGTCTCGGTGCACGAGTTCGCCCAAGGCCTGGACGAAATCCTGGTGGTCGAGGAAAAGCGCAGCATTCTCGAAGACCAGCTCACCGGGCAGCTGTACAACTGGCCGGTCAGCAAGCGTCCGCGGGTGGTGGGCGAATTCGACGAGCACGGTACTTCGCTGTTGCCGAACCTCAGCGAGCTGACCCCCGCGATGATCGCCCGGGTGATCGCCAAGCGGCTCGCGCCCATCTATACCAGCGACAGCATCCAGGCGCGGCTTGCGTTCCTGTCCGCCAAGGAAAAGGCCCTGGCCGCCCGCCATTACGATACCGTGCGCACCCCGCATTATTGCTCCGGCTGCCCGCACAACACCTCGACGAAGGTGCCCGAAGGCAGCCGCGCCGCCGCCGGTATCGGCTGTCATTACATGGTGCAGTGGATGGATCGGCGCACCGAGACCTTTACCCAGATGGGCGGCGAGGGCGTCAACTGGATCGGTCAGGCGCCGTTCACCGATACGCCGCACATGTTCCAGAACCTCGGCGATGGCACTTATTTCCACTCCGGCAGCCTGGCGGTGCGCGCCGCTGTGGCCGCCGGCGTGAACATCACCTTCAAGATCCTCTATAACGATGCGGTGGCAATGACCGGCGGCCAGCCCATCGATGGCGAGCTGCGTGTCGATCAGCTCAGCCGGCAGGTCGCCGATGAGGGCGTCAAGCGCATCGCCCTGGTCAGCGACGAGCCGGACAAGTACCCGACGCGCGATACCTTCGCGCCCATCACCAGCTTCCACCATCGCCGCGACCTGGATGCCGTGCAGCGCGAGCTGCGCGAGTTCAAAGGCGTCTCGGTGATCATCTACGACCAGACCTGCGCCACCGAGAAGCGTCGGCGGCGCAAGCGCGGCAAGCTGGAAGACCCGGCCAAGCGTGCCTTCATTAACCCTGCGGTGTGCGAGGGCTGCGGCGACTGTGGCGAGAAGTCCAACTGTTTGGCGGTCATGCCGCTGGAAACCGAACTGGGGCGCAAGCGCGAGATCGACCAGAATGCCTGCAACAAGGACTTCTCCTGCGTCGAAGGCTTCTGCCCGAGCTTCGTCACCATACACGGCGGCGGTTTGCGCAAGCCTGAAGCGGTAGGCTCCAGTCTCGATCCGGCGCAGCTGCCGGAGCCGCAACGTCCAAGTTTGGAGCGCCCATGGAATGTGCTGATCCCAGGCGTCGGCGGCAGCGGTGTGACCACACTCGGCGCGCTGTTGGGCATGGCGGCGCATCTGGAAGGCAAGGGCTGCACTGTGCTCGATCAGGCCGGTCTGGCGCAGAAGTTCGGCCCGGTGGTCACTCATGTGCGCATTGCCGCCAAGCAGGACGATATCTACGCCGTGCGCATTGCCGCCGGCGAAACGGATCTGTTGCTGGGCTGCGATCTGGTGGTCGCGGCCGGAGACGACTCCTTGACCCGTCTCAACGACCAGATCAGCCACGCGGTGATCAACAGCCACGAATCGGCAACCGCCGAATTCACCCGCAACCCCGATGCGCAGGTGCCCGGCAAGGCCATGCGCGAAGCGCTGATGGACGCGGTGGGTGCGGATAAAACCCACTTTATCGATGCCACCCGCCTTGCGACCCGGCTGATGGGCGACAGCATCGCCACCAACCTGTTCCTGCTCGGCTTTGCCTATCAGCAGGGCTTGTTGCCGCTGTCGGCCGAAGCCATCGAGAAGGCCATCACCCTCAATGGCGTATCCACCGAGCTGAACCTGCAGGCCTTCCGCTGGGGCCGCCGTGCCGTGCTGGAACGCGAGGCGGTGGAAAAACTGGCGCGTCCGGCCGAGCTGGCCGAGCCGATCGGCCAGACCCTGGAAGAGATCGTCGACTGGCGCGTGGACTTTCTCACCCAGTACCAGAACTCGGCCTACGCCAAGCGTTATCGCGACAAGGTCGAGCAGGTGAGGGCGCTGGATACGGCTGACGACCTGGCCCTGTCGAAGGCGGTGGCGCGCTACTACTTCAAGCTGCTGGCCTACAAGGACGAGTACGAGGTGGCGCGGCTCTACAGCGAGCCGGAATTCCGTCAACAGCTCGAAGCGCAATTCGAAGGCGACTACAAGCTGCAGTTCCACCTGGCGCCCGCCTGGCTGGCCAAGCGCGACAAGGCCACCGGTGAGCCACGCAAGCGCGAGCTGGGGCCCTGGGTGCTGAACGCCTTCAATGTGTTGGCCAAGCTGAAGTTCCTGCGCGGTACGCCGCTGGACGTGTTCGGTTACGGCCATGACCGCCGTGTCGAGCGCGCGCTGATCAGCGAGTACGAGCGCAACCTGGACGAACTCCTGTCCCAGCTCAAGCCGAGCAACTACCGCACCGCTGTGGCTATCGCCGCGCTGCCGGAGCAGATCCGCGGCTATGGCCCGGTGAAGGAGCGCTCCATCGCCAAGGCGCGTCAGCAGGAGAAGCTGCTCAAGGAGCAACTGAGCCGTGGCGACGAAGTGCAGAGCGTGCGCCTGTTCGAACCAGCGGCCTGAGGTTGGCAGCCATGTACGCCGAGCACAAATCGCTTTGTGGGAGCGCCGAGCACAGGCTGCTTTTCGTGGGAGGCCCGCCCCGGGGCGAAGCTTTTTGTGGGTGCGGTCAGGTCCGCTCCCAGTTTTTGATCACTTAACAATTCTCAACTGCCTCGATGAACCGGGCCGAACCAGAACAACTAAAGAGGAATCCGCAGATGTCCGTCTTCACTCATCCCGATTTCGATCACCACGAACAGGTGGTGTTCTGCCATGACAAGGCATCGGGTCTGCGCGCCATCATCGCCGTCCATGACACCACGCTCGGCCCGGCGCTGGGCGGCTGCCGGATGTTTCCCTATGCCAGTGATGACGAAGCCCTGCGCGACGTTCTGCGGCTGTCACGCGGCATGACGCTCAAATCCTCCCTGGCCGGCCTCAAGCTCGGCGGCGGCAAGGCGGTCATCATCGGTGACCCGCACACCGGCAAGAGCCAGGCTCTGTTGCATGCCATGGGCGATTTCGTCGATAGCCTCGGCGGTCGCTACATCACCGCGGCCGACTCGGGCACCGGCGAGCCGGAGATGCAGGCATTCGCCCAGCGGACCCGCCATGTCATCGGTGCGATGCCGCGCGCCACGCTCGACGGCAGCATCGCCAGTGGTGATCCGTCGCCATCCACAGCGCTCGGAGTGTTCGTCGGCCTGCGCGAAGCGGTGCGCCAGCGCCTCGGTCGGGACGACCTGATAGGGCTGAAAGTCGCGATCCAGGGCGTCGGGCACGTCGGTCTGGGCCTGGCCCGGCATCTCAAGCAGGCCGGAGCCGAACTCTGGGTCTGCGACATCTTCGATGCCAACGTGCAGCGAGCGATGGAGGAGCTGGGCGCCAACGCGGTGCGCCCGCACGACATCTATGGCCTGGACGTGGATGTGTTTGCGCCCTGCGCCATGGGCGGCATTCTCAATGCCGAAACCCTGCAGAGCCTGCGGGCGCCGGTTATCGCCGGGGCGGCGAACAACCAGCTGGCGAGCCCGGAGATCGGTGTCGAGTTGCAGCGTCGCAACCATCTCTACGCGCCGGACTACGCCATCAATGCCGGCGGCATCATCGATGTCTACTACCAGCGCATCGGGGGCAGCGCGGCGCAGATCGACGCGCACGTCAACGGCATCGCCGACACCCTGCGCGAGATCTTCGAGCGTGCCGCCGCCAGTGGCGAGCCGACCTCGATCATCGCCGATCGGCTGGCTCTCGAACGCCTAAACATCGGTGAGCCGGCTGTGCAGCCGAGCGAACAGCGTCTGCAGGCCTAGCGGCTTTCCGGGCGGCCCTGTGCCGTCCGGTCTCTTTCGGCAGCTCAGCCGCACTGCCGTGCCACTAGCGGAAATGTGAAGGCCTGCCCGGGCGCAGCACGGCGTGGCGCGCAAAACCCTCTCGCGCCCAGCCGTATTCGCAAACCCTGCGGTCCCGTCTCGGCCATAGGCGTTTCCGTTGTACACCCTGACAAAAACAACAAGCAGGAATCGCAATGACAGACAAAAGCAGCCTCGTCGCCGGCATGCTCGGTGGCGCCTCCGTTCGTACTCAGCAAAGCGCGGCGCGTGGCCTGTGGTCCTCGCGCTGGGTGTTCTTCCTGGCCGCTACCGGTTCCGCGGTCGGCCTGGGCAATATCTGGAAATTCCCCTACATCACCGGTGAAAACGGCGGCGGCGCCTTCGTGCTGGTGTATCTGGCCTGCATTCTGCTGATCGGCATTCCGTTGCTGATGGCCGAGGTGATGATCGGCCGCCGCGGTCGGCAAAACCCCGACGGCGCCGTGGCCCGTCTGGCCCGTGAAGCCGGCGCCAGCTCGCGCTGGCGCATCGCCGGCTGGCTCGGTGGGCTGACCGGGTTTCTCATCCTCAGTTTTTACCTGGTGGTGGCCGGCTGGGCCCTGGCCTATGTGCCGACCACGCTTAGCGGTGGCTTCAACGGCGTGAGTGGTGAAGCCAGCGGCGAGATGTTTGGTGATTTGCTGGCTGATCCGCTGCGGCTGATCGTCTGCGGCAGCCTGGTGCTAGCAACGACCATGCTGATCGTCGGTCTTGGCGTACGCGGCGGTCTGGAACGCTCGCTGCGCTTTCTCATGCCGGGGCTGTTCGTGCTGTTGCTGGCGCTGGTCGGCTACTCGGCGCTTAACGGAGATTTCGCACGCGGCGTGGAATTTCTCTTCGTGCCGGACTTTTCCAAGCTGTCCGCGACCAGCGTATTGGTGGCGCTGGGGCACGCCTTCTTCACCCTCAGCCTCGGCTGCGGCGCGATGATGGTCTACGGTTCCTACCTGCCGGAAGGGACCTCGATCGCCAAGACCTCAATCCTGGTCGCGCTGGCCGACACCGCTGTGGCGCTGCTGGCGGGATTGGCCATTTTCCCCCTGGTGTTCGGCAATGGGCTGGAGCCGGGTGCCGGGCCGGGTTTGATTTTCGTGACCTTGCCCATTGCATTCGGCCAGATGCCGCTGGGCCAGGTG
>DPSI01000177.1 GCA_003527165.1 Pseudomonas sp. | reverse complement strand
ACTGCCTCTCGGTGACGAACGTGTCACGCCTGGTGGATTTGCTCGGCGTACCGCGGACGAAGGAGGTGCTGATGGCGGCCGAACTGATCGACGCGCAGGAGGCGCTATCGGCCGGCCTGGTCAGCGAAGTATTCGAACCCGGCGTCATCCGCGAGGAGGTCGGCCGCAAGGCGCAGGCCTTTGCCAATCGTGCGCCGCTGACCGTGCAGGCGAGCAAGGAAATCATCAACCGGGTACTGGCACATCGACGCGCTCCGGCAGACGCCAGCGATGACTGGATACGAACCTGTTACGGCAGCCGCGACTTCAAGGCCGCAGTCGATAAGTTCGTCAGCAAGACCCCGTTCGAATGGACCGGTGAGTAACGCCTCGTCGATCTCAGCTCTGGAGAGCCAAGTATGCTTCCGCTAAGTAACGTGAAAATTCTGGATATCTCGCAAATCATGGCGGGCCCTTATTGCACCATGGTGCTGGGCGATCTCGGAGCCGAGGTCATCAAGGTGGAGAAGTCCAATGGCGGTGATGACAGTCGGCAAATGGGCCCCTATGTGAACGGCGAGTCCACCTGCTTTTTTCAGATCAACCGAAACAAGAAGAGCATCTCGCTGAATCTGAAGGACCAACGGGCCAGGGATATTTTCTATCGATTGGCCGCCGACGCCGACGTCATCGTCGAAAATTATCGGCCGGGCGTGACGCAAGCGCTGGAGATTGACTACGAGACCATCCGTGCCATCAATCCAGGGATTATCTACTGCTCAATTTCCGGGTACGGCCAGACTGGCCCCTACAGCAACAAGGGTGGCTTCGACCTTGTTGCCCAAGGCATGAGCGGCCTGATGTCAATGACCGGCGAGCCCGGCAAGCGTCCGCTGAAAACCGGCATCGCCGTCTATGACATCGGGGCCGGCATTACCGCGATCTATTCGATCCTTGCCGCGTATATCCACAAGCAGAACACCGGCGAAGGGCAGCACATCGACATCGCCATCACCGAGTGCGGGCTGCCGTGGTTCGCCTGGGAAGCGGCAGCGTATTTCGCCGACGGCACCGTGCCACAGCCTACCGGTTCACGTCACCGCGTCTCGGCGCCATATCAGGCGGTCAAGACCCAGGATGGCTACCTGATGCTCGGCTGCGCCAATCAGCGCACCTGGGAGCGCCTCTGCCGCGACGTGATCCATCGCGAGGATCTGCTCGGCGACGAGCGTTTCGTCACCAACAGTGATCGAGCCCGCAATGTCGAATTGCTCGAAGACCTTCTCGAAGAGATTCTGTCCCAGCAGCCCATGAAGCACTGGCTCGATCTCTGCGACACGGCCGGGGTACCGGCAGGGCCAATCAACAATTTCGCCCAGGCCATGCACGACGAGCACTACCTGGCGCGCGGCATGGTGCAGCAGGTCAGTCATTCGGTGATCGGCGACATGAAGACGATCGGCTTTCCCACCAAGTTTTCCCGCACGCCTCTAGAAATCCGTCGCCCCGCTCCGTTGTTTGCCGAGCACACCGACGAGGTGCTGCATGGAATCGGCATGACCGATGAGGACATCGGCAGTTTGCGAAGTGAGGGTTGCATCCGCTGAGAGGCGTCTGTTTTTTTAAAGTTGTTTTGAATTCAAAACGCAAAATACAAGAACAAGCATTGGAGAACCCCGTCATGTTGAAGCTCGATTTCCATCCATCCGGTCGCCACTTCCTGCAGATTCCCGGCCCCTCCCCGGTGCCGGATCGCATCCTGCGCGCCATGAGCCTGCCCACCATCGATCACCGTGGCCCCGAGTTCGGCGCGTTGGGCCGCGAACTGCTGGACAAGATCCGTCAGGTGTTCAAGACGCAGCAACCGGTCGTGATCTATCCGGCGTCCGGTACTGGGGCGTGGGAGGCGGCCCTGGTGAATACGCTGTCGGCGGGCGACCGGGTACTGATGTTCGAAACCGGCCACTTCTCTACCCTGTGGGAAAAAATGGCCCGGCGTCTGGGGCTAGAACCTGAATTCCTCGGGCTACCGGGCTACGAAGGTTGGCGCCGTGGCGTGCAGGCCGACATGATCGAGCGGCGCCTGAAGGAAGACAGCAGCCACACCATCAAGGCTGTCTGCGTGGTGCACAACGAGACGTCCACCGGAGTGACCAGCGACATCGCGGCGGTGCGTCGTGCCATCGATGCGGCCAAGCACCCGGCGCTGCTGCTGGTGGACACCATTTCCGGTCTGGCCTGCGCCGATTATCAGCATGATGCCTGGGGCGTGGACGTCACCATCTCCGGTTCGCAGAAGGGGCTCATGCTGCCGCCAGGCATTAGCTTCAATGCAGTATCGCAGAAGGCGATCGAGGCCAGCCGCAGCGCGCAGCTGCCGAAGAGCTTCTGGGCATGGGATGAAATTCTTGAGCTCAACCGTAGCGGCTACTGGCCGTACACGCCCAATACCAACCTGTTGTACGGGCTGAACGAAGCGCTCGACATGCTGCTGGAAGAGGGGCTCGATCATGTTTTCGCACGCCACCAGCGATGGGCCGCCGGGGTGCGCACGGCCGTCGAGTGCTGGGGGCTGGAGGTGCAGTGTCAGGACCCGAGCGTCTACTCGCCGGTATTGACCGGTGTGGTGATGCCCGAAGGTGTGGATGCCGACGAGGTCCGCAGCCTGATCTACCGCCGTTTCGACCTTTCGCTGGGAACCGGGCTAGGCAAGGCGAAGGGCAAGATGTTCCGCATCGGGCACCTGGGTGATTGCAACGATCTTACCCTGATCGCCACTCTCGGTGGTTGCGAGGCCGGCCTGAAGATGTCCGGTGTGTCGCTCAAGGGCAGTGGTGTACTCGCCGCGCTGGATTATTTCGCAGCGAACCCGCTGGACGACGCGCGCTGATTCCCCTTTTGACGGCAGACATGGGAGGTCGTGATGACTTCGTTTACCGAACCCAGAATAACGGCGAGCAAGGTGTCGTCAGAGCGTGTATCGGCGCTGGCTACGCGATTGCGGCGCGAGATCGCCGGCGACGTGTTGTTCGATCAGGCGTCACGTGGTCGCTATGCGACGGACGCGTCGATCTATCAGATCACGCCAGTCGGTGTGGTGATTCCGCGCCATCAGCATGACCTGCAGGTGGCGCTGGATATCGCCCGGGATGCCAAGATGCCGCTGCTGGCGCGCGGTGGCGGCACCAGCCAGTGCGGGCAGACCGTTGGCGATGCCCTGGTGGTGGATACCAGCCGCTGGCTGAACCAGATCGTAGATTTCGACCCGGACAACCTGACGGTGGTGGTCGAGCCAGGAGTCGTGCTCGATGACCTGAACCGCTGGCTCAAGCCGCATGGGCTGTGGTTTCCAGTGGACGTGTCGACCTCCGCCCAATGCACCCTGGGCGGTATGGCCGGCAACAATTCCTGCGGCTCGCGCTCCATTCGCTACGGCAACATGGTGCACAATGTTCTGGGCATCGATGCGTTGCTGGCGGACGGCAGCGAGGCTCGCTTCGGTCTGCTCCAAGAGCTGGCACAGGGGGATCGGGTACGGCAAATCGCACAAGAGGTGCAGCGTATCGCCGAGCGCGAGAACGCCAATATCCGCGAACACTATCCGAAGGTGCTGCGCCGCGTGGGCGGTTACAACCTCGACCTGTTCGATTGTCAGAACCCGCTCCCCTACGACGCCGGCGGCCAGGTCAACCTGGCCCATCTGCTGATCGGTTCGGAAGGTACGCTCGCGGTCACCCGGCGGATCAAGCTTAAACTGGCGCCGCTGCCCCGGCACAAGGTGCTGGCGGTGGTGAATTTTCCGACCTTTTACCAGGCCATGGACCTGACCCAGCACATCGTGACGCTCGACCCGACGGCAGTTGAACTGGTCGATCGTACGATGATCGATCTGTCGATGGAAAATCCATCCTTCAAGCCGGTGATCGAGAAGGCGCTGATCGGCCAGCCCGAGGCATTGCTACTGGTCGAGTTCGCGGGCGAGGACGTCGCTGGTCTGCATGAGCAGCTCGACAGGCTGAGCGAGCTGATGGCCGACCTCGGACTGCCCGGCAGCGTAGTCAAGATGACCGAGGCGGCGGAGCAGACGGCATTGTGGAATGTACGCAAGGCCGGCCTGAACATCATGATGAGCATGAAGGGCGACGGCAAACCGGTGTCCTTCATCGAAGATTGTGCGGTGCCGCTGGAGCATCTGGCCGAATACACCGCCAAGCTCACCGAGGTATTTCACAAGCACGGCACCGAAGGCACCTGGTACGCCCACGCCAGTGTTGGCACCCTCCACGTACGGCCGATTCTCGACATGCGCCGCGATGGCGCGCAAAAGATGCGCGCCATTGCCGAAGAGGCGTCCGCGCTGGTGCGCGCTTACAAGGGCGCGTTTTCCGGCGAGCACGGAGATGGACTGTGCCGCGGCGAATGGGTGGCCTGGCAGTTCGGCCCGCAACTCAATGCCGCGTTCAAGGAGGTGAAGCAGCTGTTCGATCCGGAGAATCTGCTCAATCCGGGCAAGATCGTCGATACCCCGCGCATGGACGATCACAGCTATTTCCGTTTCCCCAAGACCTATCAGCCGATCCCGGTCACGCCGGTGCTCGATTGGTCGGACTGGAACGTGCTGCGCAATCCGCTTACCGGCGAGCAGAGCGCGCCCGGTAGCGGGGCCGATCCCACCGGCGGGCTGATCGGCGCTGTCGAGATGTGTAACAACAACGGTCACTGCCGCAAGTTCGACGCCGGCACCATGTGTCCCAGCTACCGGGCGACGCGCAACGAGCAGCATCTGACCCGCGGCCGCGCCAATACGCTGCGGC
>DPSI01000176.1 GCA_003527165.1 Pseudomonas sp. | reverse complement strand
CCGCTCGCGATTGCCAAAATGGTGATAGAGGCTGCCGATGCTGGCACCGGACCGATCGCGGATCATCTCGATGGTGGTAGCTTCCACTCCGTGTTCGGTAAAACAGGCCAGCGCGGCTTGAAGAATTTCCTGCTTGCGGCTGCTTCGGACCATTCGCTCTCCGACTAGAATAATTTTCTAGAATTAACTTCTACTGCTCGTATACTGCACCGATCCAGCCACTACAAAAAGACCGGAGAACAGGCATGGCGACGATACAGGCTGAAGCACGCTCGATCGACAACGGTAACGGCCATCAGCTGGCCAGCCGCTGGTACAAGCCCGCTGGCACACCACGCGGCGCGGTATTGATCGCGCCGGCGATGGGCGTCCAACAACGCTTCTACGCCGTTTTCGCCAGCTGGCTCGCCGAGCGCGGATTTCTGGTGGTGACCTTCGACTATCTCGGCATGGGCCAGTCCCGTCAGGCGCCATTGCGTCACCTCGACGTCGACATCCTCGACTGGGCCCGTCATGACTGCAGCGCGGTACTGGCGAATGTCGCGCAAGCAGTCGGTGAGCTGCCGATTTACTGGATCGGTCACAGCGTCGGCGCCCAGATCCTGCCAATGGTGAAAGGCCATGAGCGCCTCACCCGCATCATCACCATCGCCGCCGGCAGCGGCTACTGGCGAGAGAACAGTCCGCAGATTCGCCGCAAGGCCTGGTTGCTCTGGCGTGGTGTAGCCCCGCTGCTCACGGCGCTGGCTGGCTACTTTCCTGGCAACCGGATCGGTGCGGTCGGTGACCTGCCCGCCGGTGTCATCCGTCAGTGGCGTCGCTGGTGCCTGCACCCTGAATACCTGGTTGGGATCGAGGGTGAGCCGATGCGCCGTGCATTCGCAGAGGTGCGGACGCCGCTGACCTCCCTGTCGTTTACCGATGACGAGATGATGTCGGCACGCAACACCGAATCGCTGCACGGCTTCTACACCGATGCGCCAAAAGTCATGCACCGCATAGCCCCAAGCGAGATCGGCGCGGATCGCATCGGCCACTTCGGCTTCTTCCGCAGGTCCTTCGCCCCGACGCTCTGGTCGCACTGGTTGCTACCGGAGCTTAACCAGGACCGTGATCAGGCAGTCGCCTAGGCCCGGGCAGATCTACTCGGGCCAGGAATAAAAACCCGCTCCGAAGAGCGGGTTTCGTTTATTGCGGTCCCGGCTGTTTATGCCACCTGCATCAACTTCGCATAGGCCTTCAAGTGATGGTCATCGTCACCGAACTGGTGGGCGATCATCACCAGACGCTTGGCGTGGTGGGCGAGGTTGTATTCCCACGTCATGCCGATGCCGCCGTGCAACTGGATGGCTTCCTCGGCGACCTTGCGCGCGGCGCGAGCACAGACGTACTTGGCCGCGGCGAGGATGCGCCGACGGTCGTCGTTGTCTTCACCATCGGCAAAGGTCGCAGCGAGAATCGCCATGCTGGTGGCCTGCTCCAGTTCGGTTTGCATGTCCACCATGCGGTGCTGCAGAACCTGGAACTTGCCGATCGGCACGCCGAACTGCTTGCGCGTCTTCAGGTAGTCGAGGGTCAGCTTGCAGGCTTCGTCCATGCTGCCCAGCGCGTCGGCGCACTGCGCGGCAATCGCGCGGCCCTGCTGGTAGCGCAGCGCGGGCAAGGCATTGCCGACTTCACCGAGTAGCGCATCAGCGCCGACCTGCACGTTATCGAGGAACAGCTCGCAGCCCTTGCGCCCGTCGATGGTCGGGTAGACACGGCGGCTGACGCCCTGAGCGTTCGGATCGACCAGGAACAGGCTGACCCCCGCTTCGTCGCGGCTGTCGCCAGCAGTGCGGGCCGAGACGATGATCTGCCCGGCGCTGTGCCCGCCGATCACAACGGCCTTGCGCCCGGACAGGCGATAGCCTCCATCTGTCGCCTCGGCCTTGGTCTGCACGTCGTTGAGGTTGTAGTGGCTCTGCGGCTCCTCGAAAGCCACCGCCAACTGCAGCGAGCCGGCCGCCACCTGCGGCAGCAGGTCCTGCTTCTGCGCCTCGCTGCCGAGCTGGTTGAGCAGGCCGCCGCCAAAGATCACCGATTGCAGGTAGGGTTCGAGCGTCAGGCCGCGACCCAGTTCGGTCATCACCAGCATGGTTTCCACGCCGCCGCCGCCAAAGCCGCCGATCTCCTCGGCAAACGGCACGGCGGTCAGACCCAGCTCACCCAGCTGCCCCCAGAACTCGGCGGAAAAGCCCAGTTCCGACTCGCTGAATTTCTCGCGCTGCTCGAACGGGTAGGCGTCGCGTACCAGGCGCGCCGCGGTGTCCTGCAGCATCTGCTGCTCTTCAGTCAGTTTGAAGTCCATTGCGGTGCCCCCTACAGCTCGAGAATCATCTTCGAGACGATGTTCTTCTGGATTTCGTTGGAGCCGCCGAAAATCGACAGCTTGCGCATGTTGAAGTAGTCACCGGCCAGCGCCGCGCTGTAGTCGGCGTGCAGCAGCTCACCGTCGTAATCGAGCTCCAGCTCCTCTTCGAGGAACGGCAGCGCATACGGGCCGATGACCTTGCGCAGCAGGCTGGTAATGGCCTGGCGGATCTCGGTGCCCTTGACCTTGAGGATCGAGGACTCGGCGCCGGGCACGCCGCCCTCTTTGGCCGCCGCAAGAATACGCAGGGTGCTCATCTCGATGGCCATCAGCTGCATTTCCACTTCCGCGACCTGGGCGCGGAACAGCGGGTCTTCCAGCATCGGCTTGCCGTCGCAGACTTCCTTCATGGCAATGCGCTTGAGGTGCGCCAGCGCCGCCTTCGAAGCACCGATACCGGCGAGGCCCGTGCGCTCGTGGGTCAGCAGGTACTTGGCGCAGGTCCAGCCTTGGTTCTCCTCGCCGACCAGGTTTTCCACCGGGACGCGCACGTTATCGAAGAAGACTTCATTGACCTCATGGTCGCCGTCCAAGGTGATGATCGGCCGCACGCTGATGCCCGGCGTGCTCATGTCGATCAGCAGGAAGCTGATGCCGCGCTGCTGCTGGGCCTCAGGATCGGTGCGCACCAGGCAAAAAATCATGTTGGCGTGCTGCCCGAGGGTGGTCCAGGTCTTCTGGCCGTTGACCACATAGTGATCGCCGTCGCGCACGGCGCGGGTTTTCAGGCTCGCCAGGTCCGAGCCGGCGCCCGGCTCGGAATAGCCCTGGCACCACCAGTCCTCACCGGAAAGGATGCGCGGCAGGTAATAATCCTTCTGCTGCTGCGTACCGAACTTGATGATCACCGGCGCGACCATGTTGACGCCGAACGGCACGGTACGCGGCGCACCGAAAGCGGCGCACTCCTCGTCGAAAATGTGTTTTTCTACCGGGCCCCAGGTGGTGCCGCCGAGCTCCACCGGCCAGCCCGGTGCGTACCAGCCGCGCTTGACCAGAATCTGTTGCCAGCGCTGATGATCTTGCTTGGATATGTGCTTGCCGAGCTTGACCTTGGCGGCGATGTCCGCCGGCAGCTCGCTTTTCAGGAAGGCGCGCACTTCATCGCGAAAGGCGAGCTCTTCGGCCGTGTAGTTGACGTTCATGGATGGATCCTCGATGTCCGGTCGGCAGAGTGCAGGCGGGCGGCGTTCATCGCCCGGCCTGCCATTCGGTGAAGGTGCGGCCTTCGGCGGCCAGTTTTTCCAGAAGCGGCGCCGGCTTCCACCAGTCGCCGCAACGCGCATGCAGCTCCTTGACCCGCGCCAGTACGGTGTGCAGGCCGACGCTGTCGGCGTAGTACATCGGGCCGCCACGGAAGGCCGGAAAGCCGTAGCCGTTCAGGTAGATGACGTCGATATCGCTGGAGCGCTGGGCAATGCCTTCTTCGAGGATCTTCGCGCCCTCGTTGACCAGCGCGTAAATCGTCCGCTCGACGATGTATTGCTCGTCCAGCTCACGACGCTCGATGCCCTTTTCCTGCGACGCTGCTTCCAGCATAGGCGCGAGCTCAGGGTTCTCCAGTGGCGTGCGGTTGCCCGGCTCGTAGCGATAGTAGCCGGCACCGGTCTTCTGCCCGAGCATTCCGGCGGCGCAGAGCTTGTCGGAAACGGTGGGGAAGTCGCGATCGGCTGGCAAATCGGCGCGCTGGCGCTTGCGGATCGCCTGACCGATGTCGAGGCCGGACAGGTCGCGCATGGCGAACGGCCCCATGGCCATACCAAAGTTGCGCAGCGCGCCGTCGACCTGCTGCGGCGTGGCGCCCTCCTCCAGCAGAAACTCTGCTTCGCGGCCGTATTGAAAGACCATGCGATTGCCAACGAAGCCGTCGCAGACGCCGACCACCACCGAGACCTTCTTCAGCTTCTTGCCAATGGCCATGGCAGTGGCCAGCACTTCATTGCTGGTCTTCTCGCCGCGCACCACTTCCAGCAAGCGCATGACGTTGGCCGGACTGAAGAAATGCAGGCCGACCACGTCTTCCGGTCGCTTGGTGAAGGCGGCGATGGCGTTCAAATCCAGTGACGAGGTGTTGGAGGCGAGAATTGCGCCTGGCTTGCACACCGCATCGAGCTGTTCGAAGACCTTCTGCTTGACGCCCATTTCCTCGAACACCGCTTCGACCACCAGGTCAGCATCGGCGAGCTCACCGTAATCAATGACGCCGGTGACCAGCTTGAGGCGTTTTTCCATCGCCTCCTCGGTCAGGCTGCCGCGCTTGACACTGGCGGCGTAGGTATCGCGGGCGCGTTGCAACCCGCGCTGCAGTGCCTCGTCATTGATTTCCAGCAGCTTTACCGGGATCCCGGCATTGGCGAAGCACAGGGCGATACCGACGCCCATGGTGCCGCCGCCGATGACCGCGGCGGTTTTGATCGCGCGTGGTTTCACGTCGGCCGGCAGATCATTGATCTTGCTCGCCTGGCGCTCGGCGAAGAAAGAATGAATCAGCGCACCGCGCTGCGGCGAATTCAGGCACTCGGCGAACAGTTCACGCTCGCGCTTGAGGCCCTCGGCCAGCGGCAGCTTGGTCGCCGCCTCGACAGCAGCGATGCAACGCAGCGGCGAAAACAGCCCGGGCATGCGCTTCGCGACGTCGGCGTGCTTGGCGCGGATCAGCGCCTCGTTGTCGGCGTTTTCCAGACCACGGGTCTGCTCGCCGCTGCGGCGCGGCGCGCGACCTTCCTCGACCATGCGGCGGGCATAGGCCAGCCCGGCCTCGTTCAGGTCGCCCTCGAACAGTTCATCGACGATGTTGTGCTCCACCGCCTCGGCAGCATTGATCGGCGTGCCGCTGACGATCATGTCCAAGGCTTTGGCGACACCGGCCAGACGCGGCAGTCGCTGCGTGCCGCCCGCTCCCGGCAACAGTCCCAGTTTCACTTCGGGCAGTCCGACCTTGGCTTCATGACGTGCAATGCGGTAATGGCAGCCCAGCGCAACTTCCAAGCCACCGCCCAGGGCGGTGCCGTGAATCACCGCGACGCTCGGCTTGCTGCCGCCCTCGATAACCTCGATCACCTCTGGCAGGCTCGGTGACTGCGGCGGCTTGCCGAATTCCTTGATGTCGGCGCCGGCAATAAAGGTGTTGCCCTCGCAGACCAGCACCACGGCGCGGACCTGCGAGTCCGCTTCGGCGCTCTGAAAGGCCTGCAGCAGACCCTGGCGCACGGCATGGCCGAGCGCGTTGACCGGTGGGTTGTTAACCGTGATCAGAGCAATCTCGCCCTGAAGTTCGAGCCGTACGACATCCGTCATGACAGGCCTCCGCTTGTGAAAATGATGATTGGATTTGTTATTTCACGGAATCAGGTTTCGCACAGCAGAATAGTCGAGTCATTTCTGCATGTCGAGAGACTGGCAACAATCATCTCGACTGGCAAGCGCCATAAGGCGGCTGAACGCAGCGGGCGGCTTTTTCGGTTGGTTTCGCAACCAATCGGTGCGCCAGGCAGCCAATTGCAGGTCGCACGGCCGAAGTGGAGCTCATGAGCGGCCGGCGGCTCAGCGACGACGGCTCGGCTACAGGGCAAGCGGGATCAAACGAAAAGGAGCCAGCCCCAAACTAGAACTGGCTCCTCGTGTGTGCTGCGATTTACAGCCCCAGGCAGAGGTACTTGATTTCCAGGTAATCCTCGATTCCGTACTTGGAACCCTCACGTCCCAGACCGGACGACTTCACACCGCCGAACGGCGCCACCTCGGTGGAAATCATCCCGGTGTTGATGCCGACCATTCCGGACTCCAGCGCCTCGGCGACGCGGAACACCCGGCCCAGATCGCGGGCGTAAAAATACGCGGCCAGGCCGAACTCGGTGTCGTTGGCCAGAGCGATGCCCTCGGCCTCGTCCTTGAAGCGGAACAGCGGCGCCAGCGGGCCGAAGGTTTCCTCCTTGGCCACCTTGGCATCGTGCGGCACGTTGATCATCAAGGTCGGTTCGAAATAGCTGCCACCCAGGCTGTGCGCCTTACCTCCGGTGAGCACCTGAGCGCCGTTGGCTACGGCATCCTCGATATGCTCTTTGACCTTGACCGCAGCACGCTCATCGATCAGCGGACCGATGTCGACGCCTTCATCGAGACCGTTGCCGATCTTCAGCTTCGCCACCGCCGCCTGGAATTTTTCGGCAAAGGCGTCGTAAACACCGTCCTGAACATAGATGCGGTTGACGCACACACAGGTCTGGCCGGCATTGCGGTACTTGGACTGCATGGCACCCTTGACCGCCTCGTCGAGGTCAGCGTCATCGAAGACCAGGAAAGGCGCGTTGCCGCCCAGCTCCAGCGAGACCTTCTTGATGCCCGGCGCGCATTGGGCCATCAGCTTGGCGCTGACTTCGGTGGAGCCGGTAAAGCTGATCTTGCGCACCGTCGGGTTGGCCGTCAGCTCGTTGCCGATGTCACCCGCCGACCCGGTGATGACGCTGAACACGCCCTTGGGAATGCCGGCGCGCTCGGCCAGCTCGGCCAGCGCCAGCGCGGAGAACGGGGTCTGGCTCGCCGGCTTGAGCACCATAGTGCAACCGGCCGCCAGGGCCGGGCCCGCCTTGCGGGTGATCATCGCCGCCGGGAAATTCCACGGCGTGATGGCTGCGGTGACGCCGATAGGCTGCTTGATGACTATGATGCGCTTGTCTTTCTGATGCCCTGGGATCGTGTCGCCGTAGACGCGCTTGGCCTCCTCGGCGAACCACTCGATAAAGGACGCTGCATAGGCGATCTCGCCCTTGGACTCGGTCAACGGTTTACCCTGCTCCAGCGTCATCAGGCGCCCAAGATCGTCCTGGTTCTCCATCATCAGCTCGAACCAGCGACGCAGCTTCTGCGAGCGCTCCTTCGCAGTCAGATCGCGCCAGGCTGGCAACGCGCGCTCGGCTGCCTCAATGGCGCGGCGAGTTTCGGCTGCCCCCATCTTCGGTACCGTACCAAGAATTTCGCCGCTGGCCGGGTTGTTGACCTTGATGGTCTGGCCATCGTCGGCGTCCAGCCAGCTGCCATCTATATAGGCCTGCTGGCGGAACAGAGCAGCATCGTTGAATTGCATGGCAGTCTCCTTCGAGCCGGCGTCTGGCGCCGGGAAATGGACAAGGCCGTCTGGCCGGAAAGTCGCGGGCAATCCGCATTTCGCATCACTCGACACCCGTAGAACAGAAGGCATCCATTGGGGTTCCTGGCGCGGGCGATGCGTTTGAAATCTCAAACGCATGCTAGGGCCGGCTCTCGGCTCCACGCAACACCATGTTCGAAAAAATTAACAGCTCATAGCCCAGCCTGATGACTGGCTGCGCAGGCGGCCAGCCGATCCCGACCATCGCCGCGTAGGCGCCGAAGCGCCATGGACGACGGCAGACGACATGCGTATGATTGCGCTCCGCAACGCA